>CAYNUX010000271.1:0-5783 GCA_964400115.1 uncultured Cytophagia bacterium | reverse complement strand
GGTTTTTTCATTATCTATGGTAATTTCCTGAACTTCGCACCGGTTACTGCACGCTTTACAATGGATCAGACGAATAGAAAATTGAACTTTACTCAGATCAAATCCCCTGAATTTAGACTTTGTCGAGCTTGTCATCTTTTCTTTTGCAAGCAGTGCAGCACCAATAGCACCCATCACGCCATTATGGGGGGGTACAATTATCTTTTTATTCAGTATGGTAGAAAATGCAGCAGCAACAGCTCTGTTATATGCGGTTCCACCCTGAAAATAAATGTGGTCACCAATTTTCCGACCGCGAACAACTCTATTCAAATAATTATGAACGACAGCGTAGGATAATCCCGCAGCGACATCAGTCTTTCGGCTCCCCTGTTTCAAAAAAACGTGACATCTTTTTCCATAAAGACAGTACATCGTTCACCCATCATGACAGGATGTTTACTGCTCAATGCCAAATCGGCAAACTCTTCTTTAATGGAAATATCCATTTTTTGAGCTTGCTCTTCCAAAAAAGACCCCGTTCCAGCAGCGCAGGCTTCATTCATAGTGAAATCGGTTACAATGCCGTTTTCACAAGCGATAAATTTTGAATCCTGGCCACCAATCTCAAATATTGTGTCCACAGTTGAATCATAGAGCGTGCGGGCGATAAAATCCGCTCCTGTTTTGTGGGCGGTAATCTCGTCATGGATAACATCTGCACCGACGAGCTCTCCAATCAATTCTCTGCCAGAACCCGTGGTCCCCACCCCGAGAATTAAAAGTTCCCCCCCCCATTTGGTCATCCATTCCGCCAATTCTCTCTGTACAACCTGTACGGGACGTCCTTCGGTTCGTGTATAGACCTCATCGAGAATAACGCCTTCCGGACTCAATAATACGAGATTTGTGCTTACCGAGCCAACATCCAATCCCAGGTAGGCGTGATCCAGATCGCTGTGACTATGAGAGGTTGGGGTTTTGGCAAAAACAACATTATCCAGACATAGCTTGCGCTCTATACTTGGTACTCGACTTTTCAAGTCTGCGCTACGAGACAGATTAGCAAATGCGACTCCCTTGCCGGCAAGTGCGCTTCCCAGCGCCCCCACATGAATGTGATACTGAGGAACAATAAGCTCATCAAAGCTTAAAGAGAGTGTTTGCCTCAGAGACTCTATCACTCCTTTGTTGGCAGCCACCCCTCCGATAAAAAAGACCGGTCGTGTTATTGCTTTTTGGCGCAATACGGTTCCCTTGAAATTGTTGACAACAGCATTGCACAACCCCTTAAAAATTTCCCCTGGTGCATAGCCTCGTTGCTGGGCATGGATCATATCGGACTTTGCAAACACAGAACAGCGGCCGGCAATATTGGCACTCGAATGAGAAGCGAAAACCAAATCACCGATTTCATCAATATTAAAGTTTAAGCGAGAGGCTTGCTGGTCGATGAACGATCCTGTTCCTGCTGCACACTCGCCATTCCGTTCATAATCGAGTATCGCTACCGTATCATCAGAACGACGGGATACGAGTAAATACCGGGAGGCATCGCCACCGATCTCCAAGATCGTGCGAACTTTAGGATTTATAGCCAAAGCCCCATGCGCGATGGCCTTGAATTCATTAATATAGGGTGCCGATAATTTTTCCGCAATCCTTTTTGTCTGAGAACCGGTAAAATTGAGGGTTGCAGTCGAGGCAATGGGGAGACTGTCTATCCAATTCCAAATTTTGTCCAGAGCAGATAAAGGATCTCCTTTTACTCCAAAAACAGGAGAAAACAAAGCACCCCCTGCTGGCAGTTCGATTAAATCACCGTGTTCCGTATTTTTCAATAAATTGTAAAAAGGCTCTGTTGTCGACTCGTTGACGATTACTGCTTTGGCCGTAACCGATCCGATATCGATACCGATGCTAAACTGGCTCATATTATTTCCTGACATAAAAAAAACCCTGAACGTTAAAGATAAAAAACGTCAGGGATTTTAACAAGCGCTTTAAAGCATAAATAGGACAGACACGAATTATTCTTATGGCTTAAGGTATGTTTTTCCAGGGTTCGGCATCGCTATAAAAGATAATCTCGATGCGACGATTCAATTGCCGGCCGAGAGCTTTATCATTATCTCCAATTAAAATAATTTCTCCAGAGATACGTTCAATAGCCAAAGGAGAACCTTCTCCATAGCCCTCGGCTGGCTCTATCCTCGAGGCGATATGATTAAAGGTTGAAGGGTGATTATTCCTGACAAACTCTAAAAAGTCTTGATGAAAACGGTTAGCTCGTTTTTTAGACAAGCGGGCATTGACCTCCACCGGCCCGACTGCACATGCATGCCCCGTGAATTTCATTTTCATCGATGGATCCTTAATCATGGTCTCGACCATTTCAAAAAGACGTGCCCAGTAAAAACTATACAAGGGATCTGTTTGTGCAAATTTCATTGGAAAAGCGATACGATGTTCTCTTTGAAAGAATTCTTCTTTCAAATATACCGGCTTTGTATGTGTTTTAAAAGATCTACCAAGGCTATCATTTAACACCAATTGATATTCGATCGATTGTCCTGACCAATTTGTAATTCTTTCCGGTGACCATAGAACTCTGTCAACCACAGATTTTTCCTGTTTAAACGAGTCGAGTTGTGAGGAATCTGTAAAAGCCTGCTGTTTCAAAACCAAATCGGCATTAAATATTGAAACTGCAGAATGAATATCAGATCGAAAATCAACGGCTCGCGGTACCTCTTCATTATCAGTATGCCGTACCGGTAAAAACAATATCGCTTGCGCAGATTCATCTGCAGATATTTCTACATGACGTCGCTCTTCGAAAACCCATTCCGCATCCTGCGGGTTTGCGGGTACTCTGCGTTTTGGCAATACTTCTCCTTGCAGAATTTCAATTTGTTCGGCTTTTACCCCAAACGCGACAAGCGAGTCCTGAATGGCATTAGAACGCAGATCTGCCAACCCTTCAATAGTTGGCTCGGAATTGGGATCAACAAATCCTTTAAGAGTGATGGATAATCGTGGATTATTGATCAGACGCTGTGCAAAAGTTGCCAGCGGAGGATCAAATGTCGTTTTCCTCAGGTATTCATGTTTTACGTGTGCACTCTGCGGATCAAAGGCGATTTCTGTGATAATAGGCATATCAATACTAACGCGAGAAATCATAAGCACATTTACAGAATCTTGTGTACTAAACGTCCCCTTTGGAATGGTTGCAAACATTGATGTCTGATTGTTATTCGTTTCAGAGAGCTCGGTGATGGCATTTTCGGGATCAATATCGATACCGAGTTGATGCACTCCTAGCCAGGGAGTATGCCATTCAAAGGTCAAGGTATCGCGCTCACCCACATCCAGCTTTTGGATCTTTTTCTCTTTTAAGATTTGCGTCAGTGCTTCAGAGCTTTCATCATTGCCGGTTATGTGTCTGTAAAGTTGCTTTGTCGTGTCTGAAACCTGAACACCGACATCAAGAGCGGGACGATCGCCCTGATTCTCTACAATAACAATGATATCGCCATGATAATCATCGCGTGTAATCCATGGGCTATAATTGAATTCAACCTTATGAACCAGGAGATCAGGCAAGGGAACATAAAAATGCTGGATTCGCTCACCATTAGATTCTGCAAACCGAATATGCCCATCTAGATCACGGGCTATGACCCCCCAATAGTGGTCGCCGCCATTGATCTTTTCCAGCAGGTAACGGCTGGTGTCGCTCGTATGATTGACCAGAAGTTCAGAGTCCATTAATGCCCAATAAAAAGTATCCAAATTCTTTTCGGCCAGTGTTAAAAGACTATCTAGCCTGGAACGATGCTGATCCACGAGAAGAATATAAGTGACATCATCGTAAAGATCCGGATCATAACTCTCTTCCCAATCGAGCATGATACGGTTTTCGGTTACGATCGAGTCTTGCTTGGGCGAAATAAAACGAAACGCTTCAGGGCCAATCGGATAGTGATTAACCCCCCCTCGAAAAGTCCGACTGAAAAACTGTTCTTCATCAAGAGTGGCCAGATCAATAGACAGGGCCTTACTTCTTCCGGGTAAAATGGCATTCGGCATCAACACATCATCCATCTGTATGCTGAGACCAAAAGACATTTTATTCATCAAATCTGCATCAAAATCATAACCGCCATGCAAAGAAATTCTCTGCCCCCAGTTGATCTCTGCACCCATTCCCAGGGTTGATTTTTCGTCACGCACCTTGTCATAATCAGCTGTAAAGAGCATCTGAATGCCGCGGTGAGTGCCGAGATAAAGACCGACTCCAGCACGCCAGGATTCAGGAAGTGGCGTGGCCACCGACTCGTAGGTTAAGTCCTGACCCCAGTGATTATAGGCTACACCGGCAGAAAGGATAGCGTATTTGAGAAAGGGATTTTTTAAATGAAAACGCCTGCTATGTGCTGTCAGTCCTACATCCATCATCATAGCAGATGCGCTATAGGTATCCAAATTGCTATTAAAATATTTGACTTGGCTCCCGACCGAGATATTTCGAGACAAGAAGGTTAAAGGCTGCCCCACTCCCAAGCCAAATATCATATCATTAGCAGATGCTGCAATTGTAGTGCGCTCAGAACTGTCGAATTCCGGCACACCCTGGTAAAGCACCCCCACAGCAAAACGCGTATGACGGCTCCAAGGTGTTCTTAATCCACGCCCATAGACAAAAGAGGCATTATAAATGTCAGCAATCCATTTGGTATAAGTCGCTGACCATTGCCATTCGCGCAAAAATCCTGTTGCAGCTGGATTGGCATAAAGTGCATGTGGATCGTCGAACACTGCCGTATGGCTAGCTGCCATAGAATGTAATCGTGTGCCGGGTAGCATTTTTAGAAAAGCTGCACCCGCTCGTATTTGTGCAATACTCCAGGAGAAGAATAAGAGTATGGCGACGAAAAAGACAACACATGTGATCTGTTTCCTGTTTTCCATCTCGTCTACCTATCTAACAACAATGAATTTTTTCCAAGATTTAAACTCACCGGACTGCAACGTGACCAGGTAAACGCCACTGCCCAGCCTTTTACCTTCAGCGGTGAGACCATCAAACTCATATTCATGCCATCCACCATCAAAAAAATCATCGACCAACAGGGAAATATGACGGCCCGCGACATCATAGATATCCAGCCGTGCTTTTCGATATCGTGCCAATTTGAATCTTATTCCCAATGGAGATTCCAAATCAGGCCGATAGACATTTCTGTCGAGGAACATCCTGTCCGAACTTGTGACGATGACCGAAACCCGATCCGTTCGTTTGTTGTCGTTATAATCGGTAACATGAATCTCAAAGATCAGCTCTTCCTGATCGTCTTTGGTCATCAAATGATCATGTACATATGAAGGATCGACCTCCACCCAAACACCAGCGGGCAAAACGGTTATACTGATAAAATCGTCAGCGAAATCTTTAATAATCTGACCATCGGGTAAATATAGCCATAAATCCCATTCAGAAACTGGAGCAGGAATCCACACACTCACCGTAATCGTGTCTCTGACATCCACAACAGGTTCTGAAACCCGAATATCAGGCACAATCGGTTCTTGCTGTTCAACGTTATTGATTACAAGAGCCTGATCTTGATTGTCGCCTAAAAGAGCGGACGATTCATTTCCTGCTGAAATCGAGGCAAAGGCCCACAATGAATTTTCACCGATCGGCATTATGGGCGCCAGGGAACACTGAACGGATAAGTATCGTGTTTCAGATCGGAAGAGCACACGTCTGAACTCCAGTCACGTGAAATGATCTA
>CAYNUX010000270.1:0-5790 GCA_964400115.1 uncultured Cytophagia bacterium | reverse complement strand
ATCGCTTTGATAAACCAATGGCTTTTGGGCCTGCCGGGTCACGGAACTGAATATATCGATGACTTTATCTCGATTCCAGGGGCGCAATGACCAACCTCCCCGAAATTCAAACTCATCGGCGATCTCATGGACCCAGGTTTGCCACTGCCACTCGACATTGGGCGGTAAATAAGGCAATCGTCCCCGGTCGTCTTTATGGATCATTTAGGCTTCCAAATGAATGGCAACCCCTTTTCCTTTGTTTTTGATCAAATCCCTTGCTTGTCGTAAATAGTGAGTATAAGCGTCACCGTTAATGCGCGAAACAGTTAAAGCGTCTGTTTTACCCCCTGATTTTTCCAGGACGATATCATTGAATCCATATTCCCAGAATTCCGGTGATTGGATGTGATTGGATGCTCTGAAATTGATCCCATCGACATCGCGTTCCAGACAATAACGAACCCAATCGAGCCAATGTTCACGAACCTCGGGATAAACCGGACAAAGGTTGCCAGGCATGTATTCGGGCTTGCCGCATACCGCAGCCACGGTACCATCTTTATCCAATGTTTTCCAATCCGTTGTCTTATAATCTTCAAAAGCATGATATTCTTGATAATGGGCTTGCATTTTTTTCGTATTTTGGATTTCTGCCTGCACCTCAGGATGTGCAAGGTAACGCGTAATCCCTGCCCAATTATCGGATTGATAATAATTTTTCATATGCTCTTGCAGGGTCACCGGTCCTGAACTCAGCGTGTGCGGGTGTTTTGTTCCGTCGCTTCCTTCCAGTTCCAAAATATTCGCCATCTCGTTGCTAAAATCCCCTTGGCTGTCAGCCAGCGAACATTTGACCAGAATATACCGATAATCCTTTGGGATCTCTAGGTTATTGAGAGAAAGAATACGGCATTTTCTCCATTTGGGAAAACGAAAGCGCCATTCCACGGATTCTTGAAATGTGCAGGGACCCTTGTAGGGAATAAATTGGTTATTCGTCGTGCTGATCCAGAGAGAGAGGTGTTCTTTTTTGATTCGGGTCGGATGATCCGAGCCTTTTACCAGGCGCAGCGTTGATACCGGCGGGGTAGACTCTGCCGATCCCGGTAAACGTTTGAGGTTCAGCTTTGGATGTCTGGCCGTAAAGGGGTCCATGGAGGGCAAAACACCGCGGATATCTAAAAGACTATCCAATTGAGGGTGACAAGGCATTGTATGGGGCAAAATGGGACCGAAATGACCCTTTTCAAACGGTTTGATGCATGCATAGAGCTCCAGACCGTGTTTATGTGCTGATTCTACAACATTTGCCAGAAGATCGAATCCAAACGGATAGTGATCATAATAGGGCGCATTGGTCTGAATGATCCACTGATGACGAGTTACTCCCATGGAAACAAGTGTTTTGTGCAATTCATCCAGTTGTTCTCTGTTGATAAACTGCTTATATAAAAAAACATTGTCTGTAAAATCTGTGGTTGCATAGAGTCGTGACGAATTTCGCGATTTCTTTGCAGAGTATTGACCATTTGATTGCATTTTATTTCTACTCCCGGTTCCTTAGTGTGACCAGAGTCTGAGATGAATGAACCCTTTATGTCATTCGATCCATTTTGTGAACTTTAGACCTCTGGCCGAGCAGTACTCACTTTATTGACATGATATTATCGGGTTTAAATATAGCGTTAGCGGGAAACGCCAGAAAGAGGATGTTTTGATATCTGGTATTTTTTCCACCCTCGAACAATAGCCCTATACGATTGTCTGCTAATTTTGTCATACAGGAATAGGCAGATGGTCCCGCATGGATCAATTTTGCATTTGACCAGCTTTTGGCCTGATCGAAACTCGTTTTGATCGTCATATGGGTTCTGCCGATTGGCACAGCAGGATTGGAGAATAAGATCATCTCTTTACCCTCATAGTCGCCATAATTTATAAAACTTGCCTGGCATTTTGATTCCACCAGCTGATAATCGTGCCAGATGTCAGACCATGTTTCACCCCCATCCACACTTTTTGCGATTGCCCGGCAATATTTATCATTATAGGATCGCATATTCATGATTAACGAACCATCGGGCAATTCCACAACCTGGCTTTCATTGCAGCCTGGTCGAATAGGTTCGCTTTTTCGCCAGGTCTTTCCTTTATCATCACTGATTAATACATGAGAGCCATAGCCAAAAGGACCTTTCCTGATATTGCCGTCAGGATCGTCATAGCTGTGGTTGGCGGGTATGACCAATCTGCCCTGGTAAGGTGCAGAGGAGAGCTGAATGGCTACCCCCGGACCTGTGGCATACCACCCCCAATCCGGATCCTTGCAGCTGTCTGACATGTCTACCGGCGTTGACCATGTTTTACCGTCATCGTCAGAATATGAGAGAAAAGGCCTGCGTGTATCCTTGCTTTCTTTGCGGACGATGAGACGTTCATGGTCCGCACCGAGATTCCAGGTCATAAAAAGCCAGATGCGTCCGGTCTCCTCTTCTACAACCGGACACGGATTTCCACAGGTGTTGTCGTTATCGTCCCAGACAATACTTTCTTCACCCCAGGTTTGTCCATTATCCAGTGATCTCTTGACCAAAACATCGATATCGCCGGCATCGCCTCCTTCACGACCCTCACAAAAGGCGAGAACGGTTCTTGCTTTTGTGACGATCAGGGAAGGGATGCGATAATTATTATATTCTCCCTCGCCTTTTACCCACAATGTCTCAGAACAAATCTCCTGAGAAATCAATGTATTGCAGAATAAGAGAGAAAAAAATAATATGAATAGTTTTTTGTATGCTGCAAATCTTGCGTTTTGCATACGCCAATCCTTTGTTATATTGATTAGTGAATTTTTCAGTAATCGCGTTTTGGTTGCTTTTTCTTGTTTGGGAAAAACAGGCTGATGACTTGACCGGATATAAAACAGGTGATGACACCCGTCGCTGTATACATAAGTAAATGCACAGGTTGATACCTGGCGACGAAATATTGTACAATGGCACTGATCAAAATTCCTCCCAGTGCCCCGATGCCGCTGGCTCTGCGGGAAAGGACGCCCAGCAGGAAAACACCGCCCAGTCCGCCCAATACCAGTCCGAGTATTTTGTTGAATTCGTCCCACAAGGATTTAATATCCCAGGATGCCATAAAAACTGCGAACAGGGTTCCGACCACCCCGACAATGACAGACGCCCACTGGGCCGCTAAAAGTGATTTTTCCTGATGGCCCCATCCAAAGCGTTGGTGAAAATCGGTGATATATGCGGTGGCAGCTGAGTTGATGCTGCTGGAGAGGCTTGACATGGCTGCTGCAAAAATACCCGCGATCAATAATCCACTGATTCCTTGAGGCAATTGTGTCATAATATACCAGGGAAAAATGGCATCCGCTTCCTGGATCGCCAGGCTGGTTTCTGTGGGAAACTGCCGATAAAACACAAAAAGAGCCGTCCCGATGAGAAAAAATAAAAGGCTGGCTGGTACGGACAGTATGGCATTGGTCCAGACACTTTTTGAAGCCGCTCGTTGATCTTTTACGGTGAGATAACGCTGGACAATGGTTTGATCGGTTCCATATGTCGTAAGATTTGTAAAGAGCGAGGCAATCAAAACTGTCCATAAAAGGGGCTGTTTCAGATCGAATGCAGTATTGAAAATATTGAATTTGTCTTGTTCAATGCCGGCATGAATAATGCCGACCAGCCCGTCTTGAACACTCTGGGCAATAACGACGATTGACAAAAGCGCTCCTCCAAGTAAAACGATGACCTGAATGACGTCCGTCCAGATAACGGCTTCTATTCCCCCAATGGATGTATAGATCATGCTGAGGAGCCCCATTACCAGAATGCAGACAATAATGGGGATGCCGGTGACGACATTCAGTGCGATGGAGGGTAAGAATAAAACGATACCCATTCGCCCGATTTGAAATAGGATGAATGAAAAGCTTCCGAGTAAACGGGTGGCCAGATTGAAGCGAATTTCCAGGAATTCATACGCTGTGGTTATGTTTAGCTTTCTATAAAAAGGGATAAACCACATGATAACAAAGGGTGCGACTATAATGATCCCCATATTGAACATAAAGTATGACCAATCGGTGGCATAGGATTTGGCAGGTATGGCCATAAACGTAATGGCGCTCAAGACCGTTCCAAAGATCGATAATCCCGCGGCCCACCAGGGGACTCTTCCCCCGCCTTTAAAAAAGTCATCCGTGCTTTTTTGTCGTTTGGCAAAATACCAGCCAATGCAAATGAGGACAACAAAATAACCCAGCAAAACCATATAATTTGTAAGGCCAAATGTCCTTCGGGTATCAGAGATTGTTATTCTGTGCACTGCCCAGGTGGGATTCTTGGATGCATCGATGCCACCGGCAAAGATTATTCCGTCGTCAAGGTGAATAGCTGCATAATGGTTTCGACCCGGAAAAGGGTGTTCTCCGAATGGGGCCAATGTGCGGGTGACTGTGTTATAGACAAGCACCTCTTTGCCGGGGAAAGCGAGTTGTTCAGAGGCGGAATCCGATTTTTTGTTTTGCATACGGCCTGCAAAGACAATACTATTGGTGCCGGCTCTAAAGGCTGCGCTGGCATAGACAGGAAATTTCAAGTTTGTGGTTTCACTCAAGCTTTTCCAGGAATTCTGATCCGGATTGTATTCAAAGCCATCCTGTAAAAGTGTCGAGCCGTTCTTACCGCCAAACAAGTAGAGACAATCGGTTTCGCCATTGCTTTGAATGGCAACCACCGGGTCTTCTCGGGGGGCTCCGGGCCAGTGAGGTATCGACTGCCATGTGAAATCAGGAGAGCCTTTTTGTTTCAGATCGAGCGCATAAAAATATTGTGTTGTATCTGTGCCAGTGATGTGATTCTTTCCGCCTGCAACATAGATCCGGTCATCCAGCAAGGCGGCAGCACAGTGTGCAAGGGGGTGGGGTAATGGGGGATAAGTCTCGAGAATGACCTGCTCGGAATCCGGGTGCCACTCTAAACGCATGACGCTGTTCAGCGAGTGATCGTGATTTCTGCCTCCGATTAAAATGACACCGTCATTTGTGGTTATGGCGGCTCCAAAGGCCGTTTTTTCGGGTAATTTCAGAGATTGCCGGTTCCATTGTTGTTGGGTGTCATCGATGGTCCTGTTATAAATAGTTATGTCATCCAGATAGTATTGTTCCAGTGCATCAGGGGGGCTTGCAAGAGCACCTCCGGCTATAATCAGAAAACCATTGCTGTGACCTGCATAAGCGCCTGTGATTCCGGCTGGAAGACTCTTGTTTTCAGGAACAGTTATGGGCGACAACGAGTTGAATTGCAAAGAGGCAAATGCACCAGACCACATAAAAACCAAACAGAACCAAAATAATCGTAATCGGGACCATTTTCTCATAAAATAACCTCTAGTGTGTTGATTAACGAGATTCTGGATGTGTTGCAGGAAAAATTTCATGTGACAATTCTGTGAATGGGCTCATTTAATACCATGATCTCACTCATCAAGAGGGTCTCATTCTTAACTCGGTTAAATAATATTACATAAAATTTTCTCTGATCGCAACACAATTATAGTTAAAAATTTTTTAGACAAGATAATATTTCGATAAATATTTGTGGAATGAGTGTGAATTTTTCAAAAGTGATTACAATATTCAAACAGACCTGAATTCACATGAATCTAATTTATTCAATAGATATCCTGACACTATTGACTCTTGACTATTAGAGTTATTTTTCATTAATTGGACATGAAGGAGAATGATCCATCCAGCAAGAGACAACTTTTTCAAATTTGTGAGCC
>CAYNUX010000269.1:0-5806 GCA_964400115.1 uncultured Cytophagia bacterium | reverse complement strand
TCATCGAGGCATCGCGAAAATTTCTTCCGACCCTCTCTCAAAGCCTGGATCACCCCAAACTCGAACTCAAAATAGGGGACGGCATCCAATATGTCCGGGAGGCCAACCCAGGCACCTTTGACCTGATTATCGTGGATGGTTCAGATCCGGTCGGTCCGGCAGAAGGATTGTTTTCCGAGACCTTTTATGAAAATTGCCGCAGTGCACTCTCTGATCACGGTGTGCTTGTCACTCAGGCAGAATCACCATTGTTCAATCGTCCTGCATTTGTCCAGCTGAACAAAACCCTCAAATCGCTGTTTGGAAAGGATAAAATCTCTACTTTGCTGGTGCATATCCCCACTTATCCCTCCGGTACCTGGAGCTTTCAAATTGCGAGCAAACATGATTTTGATCCCCAAAAAATAGACAAGGATATCGTGGATCAATTTGAACAAAACAATGTGTTGCGTTATTACAATCAGGAAATCCATACTGCAGCATTTGCATTACCCAATTACATTAAAAAGATGCTTGATGAATAATAAATCTTTTGATCCCAATGATGTGGGGGTGGCCAATGGCCGTTATTTCGGTTTCCCCTATCGACCGGAAGAATCAAAGCTGGTTCTCTTGTCCGTCCCCTGGGATGTAACCACATCATACGGCGCAGGCACTGCACACGCTCCACTGGAAATTATAAAGGCTTCGACACAACTCGATTTTTACGATTTTGATATCAAACATGCCTGGAAAATCGGATTAAGCACCCTTGATTTTCCGAATCACATTTGGCAGCAAAATCAGGTTCTGCGACCCGTTGCCCGTGAGGTCATAGATCATCTCGAAAACGGGGGGCGTGAGAACGATGCTAAAATCCGGGATGCAATACAAAGGATCAATAAAGAATCCGAATCTTTGAATACCTGGGTACGGGAGCAAGGGCATAATTTCCTGGAGAAAAACATTCCCATGGGTATTGTGGGTGGAGATCACAGCACTCCGTTCGGCCTCCTAAACGCTCTTTCCGAAGGTTATGACTTTGGTATTCTGCACATCGATGCTCATGCCGATCTTCGCCCGGGATATGAAGGATTCATCTTTTCCCATGCTTCCATCATGCATCATGCTTTGAAATTGCCAGGCGTGAAACGGCTCGTGCAGGTCGGGTTACGCGACCTCTCGGAACAAGAAATGGAAATCATCAAAGAGAATCCCACCATTTTTCTCTTTGACGATCATTCAATGGCCCGATCATTAGCCAAAGGAAACACCTGGCACCATATCTGTAATCAGATTATCGATGCCCTCCCGGATCGTATCTATATCAGCTTTGATATCGATGGCCTGGATCCCTGTCTCTGTCCGCATACCGGCACCCCGGTACCCGGCGGCCTGACCTACAGACAAACCATAGAATTGCTTTCGATGCTATACCATTCAGGTAAATCGATTATTGGATTCGATCTCTGTGAAGTCAATGCTGTGCCAAAAAATGAATGGGACGCAAACGTAGGAGCGAGAATCCTTTACAAACTCGCCAATATCACGGCTTGCCGTTTTCCACGCTGATTTCACCCATGAACCATCCTCAAAATTTATTCATCCGGGACGATTTCATTCCTTTTGTTCGTTGTTGATAATGAATCACAGAATTTCAAAGACAAATGATCACAAAAGGCTAGAGGTCGAATCATGAAAAAGCTAATCATTATATTTTTCATCCTTTGTATAGGATTTGCATTTGCTGCTGAAACCTATAAATATCCGGCAGAAGGACAGGCCATGATGTCTATAGATTTTCCGGAAGAATGGCTTGTCCAGGAGGATGAAGAAATGTTGCATGCCACTTTACCGGACGAATTGGTTTATCTGAATTTGTGGGCACTGGACGAGATCACAAAAGTCGATGATGCCATCGACATTATCGACAAGGTTTTGGCTGTTTATCTGAATGAACTCGAACTCAATGATGCAGAAACAGCGTCTGTTAATGATTTAGAAATGGTGTTTATCGACGGAACCGGTCAGGATAAAAAAGGGAATACCGTAACTGCATCTGTTGTGCTTTTTAGTCCGGACAATGAAACCGTCATGCTGACATTTTTTGTGGCCACACCAAAAGGAGCACAAAACAACAAAAAAGATATCAAAGAGATTATTACTTCTATTAAAAAAATATAATCGGGCTTTTTGTGCTTGGTTTTCAGAATAGAATTTCCGATCTTTTTTCAAAAAGGGAGGAGAGCAATGCAGAGAATTGTCATCAGTTTGTTATTGACTGTTCTGTCACTGAGCCTGTATGCCAAGGAACAAACACGACAGATCCTGAGGCTGCCGGACCTTCCCGGCGTGGAAATCCTGATGTGTGACTTTCACATGCATACGGTCTTTTCTGATGGTACGGTCTGGCCAACCGTTCGTGTGGGTGAGGCCTGGCAAGATGGATTGCATGCGCTGGCCATTACCGACCATATCGAATATTTACCCCATAAAGATGACGTAAAGGGAGATTTTAACCGTGCCTTTGAAATCGCACAAAGCAGCGCCAAAGCCCTGAACCTCACCCTGATCCGGGGAGCCGAGATTACGCGATCGATGCCCCCGGGGCATCTGAATGCAATTTTTATCAAAGACGCCAATGCCTTGCAAACAGAGGATTGGCGCGATGCGGTCAAGGCCGCCATCGATCAGGATGGTTTTGTATTCTGGAACCACCCCGGATGGACCGGCCAGCAAAAAGACGGAAAAGCCAGATGGTACCAGGAACATACCGATCTGCTGGACAGTAACTGGGTGCATGGTATCGAGGTGGTCAATAATGATGAATATTACCCCGAGGTGCATCAATGGTGCCTGGATCATAATCTCACCATGATCGGTAATTCGGATGTGCACCATCCCATTGCCATGGCTTACGATCCTGTGCTTGGTGAACATCGTCCTATGACATGGGTGATTGCCTCCAGGAATAGTCCGCAAGCCATTAAACAAGCCCTGTTGGATGGTCGCACCATCGTTTACTGGCGGGACAAGCTCATCGGCAAGGAAGAATATCTCCGCCCCCTGTTCAATCGCTGCGTGTCGCTGGCCAGTTCACAATTAAACTTTTCGGAATCGAGTACCCTATTGCTTCAGATTCATAATCCCAGCGACCTGGATTTTACTCTGGAAGCGAAAAACCCGCCCCCGGGTATTTTGTACTCTGAATCTCTGGATATTCCGGCTGACAGAACAACCCTGTTTCAAATCCGTTGGGACAAAAAAACGCCGTTACCGGAATTGTTGCAGCTGCATTTTATGGTCAGCAATTTATGGATCGCTCCGGAAAAAGGACTGCCCATTACCTTTCAATTTATGACAAAATAGTTTTGTTGTTGAGAAAATTCCGGGATCACTGGTGTGAATATACAAAAAGCCCTTATCATCCTCGGCATTATCATTATACTCATGGGCCTGGTTTGGCCGGTTCTGAGCAAACTCCCCCTGGGACGTTTACCCGGAGATATCACCATAAACCGGCCAGGCGTAAAAATATACATCCCCATAACCACGATGATTATTCTGAGCCTGATTCTCTCTCTCTTCGCCTGGTTCTGGCGTCGTTGAGATTGTAAAAACACTCTTTCGGTTTGGATGAGATATGAAACCACTGGTTTTGTTTTGTCTCACTGTTACTGGGGCCCGCATACCGGGCCCCCTTGCGCTCTCCTCTTTTCCATTACGCTCCCACATTCTTATCATTATAAAAATCAGCAACTTTTGATTGACTTTATTGGTTTACAGTATTATTTTAATATAATGGCATTGCGGCTGTGAATCAATACAATGAGGGGGATTCACCCTATGGACGATCCAAATGAGGTAGCAAAGAATCGGGATTTTTTTCAAAATAATCCAAATGCCAGCAGTGAAAAAGGCTATTACTATTATTTCAATCCGGAAAAAAAAAGATGACAACAAATGGGAGATTAGATTTTACAAAACGGTATTGATTCTTATTATTCTTTTAATAATTGATATCAGCTTTGAGGAAATCAGCATCTATAATCCGGTTCTGACCTATCTGGCCACGGTCATCAAAGAGATCTTTTTCATTTTGCTCAATCCTTCCACCTCTTGCTGAGAAAAGCCAGAGCAGGGTCACCCCCGAAACAGACATAAGGTGACTAAGAGAGGGTTAAAACCATCTTGCGGTTAATCGATAAATCCTCGAGAATTACCTGATCGGCCCGGCTAGAGTCCCGGCGAATAGCTGTAAAAATATTGTCAACATCACCACAGTGAGCAGTGATGAAGAAAATGATGCAACCGACATGTGCAATCATTTTCCGGTGATTTATCATTATTGAGGAGAAAACAGTGAACAGAAAAAATTTTATAAAAATACTGGGTGCAGGCATGGCGTCTGCTTGCCTGCCTGCCTCGCCTTTATTCGCGATTGAACCGATAAAGCGCACAGGTCACCCCTTTTTGAAAATCAGTCTCAATGTCTATTCATTCAACCGGCCTTTGCGTGCTGGTGAAATGACCCTCGATGATGCACTCGAGTTTTGTGCCGAGCATCAGTTTCATGCCATTGACCCGACAGGGTACTATTTTCCCCATTATCCCGATGCCCCTCCTTCCATCTATATCAGTGAATTCAAACGCAAAGCCTTTACCTTGGGATTGGATATCAGTGGCACCGGTGTGAAAAATGACTTTACCAATCCGGACAAAGCTGCCCGGGCAGCTGATGTAGACATGATCAAAGAATGGATTCAGGTTGCCGCAAAATTGGGGGCTCCGGCTTTGCGCGTATTCGCAGGACGAGGAGTACCAGAGGGATATCGCCGGGAACAAGTGGTCGAGTGGGTTGCTGAAGGCTTGCAAGAAAGTGCCGATTATGGTGAAAAACTCGGGGTCATGATTGCTCTGCAAAATCATGCCAATTTTCTCAAAACACCAGATCAGATTCTCAGTCTTTTGGATAACATCAATTCTTCGTGGCTGGCCATGAATCTGGATATTGGCAGCTTTCCTACAAGTGACCCCTATAAAGACATTGAACGCATCGTTCCATATGCCGTGACCTGGCAAATCAAGGAACAGGTTTCCATTAACGATCGCAAGGTGGATACCGATTTTCAACGGATCATCGGAATCATCAGAAATGCCGGTTATCGGGGCTATTTACCGATCGAGACTCTGGGAGAAGGGGATCCTAAAATAAAGATTCCACGGTTATTGGCTCAGGTGAGAAAGGCCATGCAGACCTGAATGATAATGAATAAACTCTGGTAAAAAAATAATGGGGTCGTTTAAACAACCGGCCGATGTACCAAGTGTAGGGTCCAGCCAAACACAAGATCGGTCAAGCGGATTGTTTTCACGACCCCTGTCTATTTCAAACCACTGAAATCAATGTGGTCTTGAGCATTGACAAATTCTTTGCCAATCTTGAGCTCAAAATGAAGATGGGGGCCAGTGGAAATGCCTGTAGACCCTACCTCTCCGATTTTTTGACCCTTTTTAACCCGCTCACCCGATTCGACAGTAATCGCGTTCATTTTAGCATAACGTGTCTGAACATCAGAGCCGTGCTCAATGATCACATTCTTGCCATAACCCTGTTGTTCTTTATACGCTGTTTGAACAAATACGATTTTACCATCGGCTGCAGCATAGATGGGTGTTCCGGTTTCAGCGGCAATATCGATGCCTTTGTGGTGCCGTTCAATCTTTTTGAACGGATCCATCATAGGCCCGAATGGCGCTGAAATCCGGCCTTGCCGGATGGGTGCAGCAAGATCTACCGGGGCAGCGTCGATGACTTGCTGTACGG
>CAYNUX010000268.1:0-5845 GCA_964400115.1 uncultured Cytophagia bacterium | reverse complement strand
CCCGGTGTGAACATACGATAAGGGGGCTTTTGCTATTTAGGGGGATTATAAAAAAAGTATATGACAAAGAAAGAAAAAAAGCGAGAAAAAAAATTAAAGAAAATAAGGTGAGAAAAACGGCAGAAGATTTTATTAAATAAAGTTAGAAACTACAACATGATCTTCGATTTTTATAGGCCCCATACCTGTGCCGGCTCCCAGTGTGCAATGCGACCCGATCTCCACAAGTCCGTAGCGGAATTTTCCTGATCCCTCATATCCGTGCACAGTGATTCGTCCATAGGCACCGATCAAGGTATAGTCCCCCACAAAAATCAACTCGGGTCGGAAATGATCGAACCAAACCATCTGCATGATCTCGGTTCCCTTTCCGACATGGGCGCCCATCCAACGATAAAATTTGTTTTTAAAAGGCGTTCCTTTGAGAAAAAACGACAGTGCGACCTGAAACATGAGCAAACTCCTGCGCCCGAATCCGAGATTCACCTTGCGCCAGTTAATGGCATTGGGCTCTTCCGGACTACCCAGGCCGAAAAGAGTATAATGGCGCCTGACCGGGGTCAGGAATTTTTCCAGCTGCTCCCGGCCCTCTAGTTTTCGAGGATCCAACTGGGTTACATCGACACCTTTTCCACCCGATGCTTTGCTGATATAAATCGTTCTGTTTTTCTTTTTGCTGAATTTAATGGCTCGCTGGATAATCTCAATAGTCACCAGACGCATGACCTCTTGTGGAGTTTTGTTTCGATACTTTCTCAATCCTTGCTCCTTTCCGGTAGCGAAACGACTGTTATCTTTTCCACGATGAATAATACAACAATGGTGGGAACACTGGACTCATACGACACCATATTTAAAGGTAGCGTATCAATCGAACAATGTCAACAGACACGAATGAAAACGCAAAAGTTTTTTTATGATAAAGAGAAAAGGTTCAAACCCTCTTGACATTGGCTTCTTTGTGTAGTATTATTGATATATAGACCATCTATTGTGCCCTATGATTGGATTCTCTTTCCTAATCAGGACAGGTAAGGAGGGGCTTTTAATCAAGGAGGAATGCATCATGGCTCATACGTTCAAAGAACTCAAGCACATGAATGTTGCACAATTGCGGGAAATCGCTGACAGTCTCGAAGGCCATCCCATTCAAGGCTTTACCCAGATGAACAAAGATCATCTTTTGAACGCGATTTGTGAGACACTGAATATCGACATGTTTGTACACCATCACGTCGAAGGCATAGACAAAACGCGGATCAAACAAGAAATCAGAAAATTCAAAAAACAGCGGGATGAATTATTGTTGGCAAAAAATCGTAAAGAGCTTCCCATGGTCAGAAAAAACATCAAACGGCTAAAAAAAGAGCTGCGCCGGCATATGGTCTGACAAGGCTGACAGATGAGCGGAACAAAAGAAGGATAGGAGACCGGGGGATCGCATACGAGCCCTCTGGTCTCCATGAGATCAGAGCAAGATTTGCGGCCGGGTATTGGCTCAAGATCAGATTTCCGATATAAACGTTCCGGCGGCTTTTTCAAATTCCAGGTGCCAGACATGCCCGGCATCGAACTCGCAAATCTGATGTTCCAATCCGCTCCTTTTGAGACGTTCGAGATCCCTGCACCAGCGGCTGTAAGGATAGAATCTGTCGCGTTTTCCTCTTCCCATCAATATCTTTTGACATCGATTCATAGAGTCGAACTCGGGCGGAATATCTCCGCCCAATAGCATGACACCCAAAGGTTCATATTTCCCCAGGATCGCTGCGCGGCAGGCCATGGCCGTGCCTTGAGAAAACCCGACATAGACAATTGTTTTGCTGACAGGAAATGTCTGCACAATTTTTTCCACAACGCTATCGATATATGAGATATTTTCCCTGATACGCATCTCCCGGTCCATCCCCGTCATCCAACTTGCACCTGGCTCGTTATAGCGGTTATAAATCGCATGCAATCCCTGTATAGAACACAACAGCCAGTGATTTGACCCCGGTATCCCCTCGAGTCTTTCCATTTGCTGTTCTGCAAGTTCGCCATAACCATGAAAGCCGACCAAGAGAGAAAAGGGGCCGGAGCCTTGCGGACTGTTCACCAGATAACGTCCATGAACAAAAGACTGAATATATGCAATTTGTTTGGCCATCTCGATTTACCGATTGATGGAAAAGCATTGTTTATCGACAGGGCGTCATTTCTATCTCTGCAGAAATGACGCCCTGCCGCTCTGCAACAATCTGGTTCAAAGAGAAAAATTTTAGGGTGTTCGGGTCGTTTTCATCCTTTGTATCTGCATCTCGATTCGGAGGCACTGAATTTCTGCGTGGCAGCCTCCCGGATAGGTCAATTATTCGAGCGTTTTGAAACAATCATAGACACAGCAAACCCTACCAAAAAGAGCGCTGAGGTTCCGAATACAATGGTCAAATACGCATGAAACTGATTGGCCAGCGCATCCTCACCCAGAAAGAGCTGTGAAAGGCTCATCCACAGAATCACTGCGAGGCCGACCAATACGCCTGCAATAGCTCCTATCACATTTGTGCGTTTGGAAACCACGCCCAATAAAAACAGCCCCAGCATGCCCCCGCTAAAGATAGAAGCCAGTTTCCACCACGCATCCAGAACGCTTTTGACATTGATCATGGCCAGAGCGATCAGAATACCACAGACACTAATGACTGCTGAAGAGATATAGAGAACTTTCATGGCTTCTTTATCGGATGCGGTTTTTTTAAAGAATCGCTGATAATAATCCGTGAGAAAAACCGTGGCAGAGCTGTTATAGCTGGTGGAAATCGTACTCATACCGGCAGCAAAGATAGAGGCAATGAGCAATCCGGTGATCCCTATAGGCAGCTCATTGACGATAAAATAAGGGAAAACACCATCACTCCTGGTCACATCCTGTAATTCGGCAGGCAGGAATCCGGCAGATGATTGATAGAACGCATAGAGTGCGGTGCCGATAAAAAGAAAAAGCAGAGATATTGGAACATAAAGCATGCCGCCGGAAAAGGCTGATTTTTTGGCATCGAGATCCGATTTGGAAGCGACATATCGCTGAACATAATTTTGGTCGATTCCGAAATTTTGCAGATTGATAAAGATCCCATAAACCATGACAACCCAAAACGTGGGTTGGGATAAATCGAGTCCGAAACTCCCCAGGCTGAATTTATCATTTGCCGAGGCGATCTCGACAAGCTGACCAGGGCCCTGCGGCATACTGATAACAATATACACTGCACAGGCAATCGCGCCACCGATAAGAATAATTCCCTGAATCGCATCGGTCCACACCACTGCCTGAATACCTCCTAATAATGAATAGATCATGACCACGATACCAGTGACGATAATCACCACCGCGATATTCCAGCCGAAAATGGTATTGATGGTCAATGCCAGCAGGTAGAGAATCGTACCGATTCGCATAAGTTGAGTGAGAAAGTAGCTGACCGATGCATAGATTCGTGCCCAGGGGCCGAATCGTTGTTCGAGATAGGTATAGGCAGAAGGACTGTTGATTCGCCGATACAGAGGAACAAACACAAAGACAGCGACCACGGCTGCGATAGGAATGGAAAGACTAAAGACAAAGGCATTCCAATTGGACTGAAAAGCGATACCGGGCAGCGCCAGGTAACTGATACTACTCACAAAGGTTGCAAAAATGGACATGGCCACCACCCAGCCCGGGATGGACCGGTTGCCCAGCGTAAATGCTGCAGACGTTTTGTTTTTACGAAAAAAAGAGCCCCCGAAAATCGTGATACCTGCCAGGTAAACCAAAAACACAACAAAATCTATCGTATGCACGGGTTTGTTCCCTCCAAGGCTGATAAAAAGTTAACTGTAATTCTGTGTCACATCTGCTTCCCACTGATAGTACTCTTTTTTTAGCTCCTCTACCTTCTCAGGGGTTTTGGAGGCCAAATTTTGGGTTTCACCGATATCCTCGGCCAAATGATAAAGTTCGGGATCATTATCGCCAAGCAAAAGCAGCTTCCAATCCCCTTTTCGAATCGCTCTTTCATCATCCATTTTCCAGCAAACCGTCCTTTTTCCAATAGATTGTTGATTGATCAGATGAGGAGCAATGCTGATTCCGTCCAGTTCAAGATCTGTGGGAATTTTCACTCTGGCCAAATCACAAAAAGTCGGAAACATGTCCATGGTCATCACCAGCTCGTGTGAGGTGATCTTTTCGGGTATCTTTCCGGGCCAAAAGGCGATAAACGGCACTCTGTGCCCGCCTTCGTATAGCTCGGTTTTCTGGCCTCTTAGCGGACCATTGCTCGAGATATTGAAATGGGTATCGCCATAATGGGTATATCCCCCGTTATCCGAGGTAAAAATGACGAGTGTATTTTCCAACAGATCGAGAGATTTCAATGTGTCCATGATTCGACCGACCCCGTCGTCGATGGATTCGACCATGGCTTTGACATGCGGTCTAACATTGTTTTTATCCGGAATGATTCCCCACTTGTCATCCGCATAATCCTTGCCTTCCACACGGTGTGGCGGATCATCGGGACCCTGCCATGGAAAGTGAATAGAAAGATGTGCTACGTAAAGAAAAAATGGTTCATTTTTATGATTTTGAATAAAATCGACGCTATGATCCGTGATCAGATCGGTGCTATATCCCTCTTCCATTCCGGGTTTATTGTTTTTCCACCAGTCTTTACGTCCGGAACGGTCGATATGGGTATGATGATCCCCGTCTCCTGAGCCCAGACCAATGAATTCATCGAATCCCTGATCCGGCGGCAGGTAAGGGGGCTTGTATCCCAAATGCCATTTACCATACATGCCGGTGACATAGCCGGCATTCCCCAGCACCTCGGCAATGGTTGTGGCTTTGAGCGGCAATCCTTCGTCATATTGGGTCTTGCCTGAAAGAGGTCCTTCAAACTTTTCACCAAGCCGGTGTTGGTATTTCCCGGTCATCAACGACGCACGTGTGGGAGTACACATGGGTCCATTGGAGTGATAGTCGGTGAAAAACATGCCCTTTTCCGCGAGACGATCGATATGCGGCGTACGATTCAGTTCGCTGCCATAACATCCCACGTCTCCATACCCCAGATCATCGATCATGATATAGATGATATTCGGTTTTCTGGCCCTGGATCTATTATTGCAGCCAAGCGTGGCCAGAGACAAGCCGGCAAGACCGAGTTGCCTCAAAAACTGTCGGCGGGTTGATTGCATATTCTCTCCTGTCTGTTATGAGCATAGACCTAAATATAAAATAATTTTAATCAAATTCAACCATGGCTTAATATTAAACTATTTTTCATACAAGGGCAAGAGATTTCAAGAAAATTTCGAACCTTTTCTGTACCGATGAGGTAAGAGAACCCTATTCATTTGAAATAAGAGGATGGGTTTGATTGAGGTATTCTTCGATATGTGTATAATCGTCCATATCTGCATCGAGGTTATGGTCTGCAGATCGAGGATCGAGTCCGTATCGAACTTCCCATTCGTCTGGCATTCCATCAAAATCCAAATCTTGCTCGGGTATCTTGTTTTTATAGATGGGATAACCGCCAACAGCACTGGGTGAATCAATTAATTGTCCGGTATCCTGGTAAACCTGCTTTACTATTCTGGCATCGACATTATCGCGGACCGGCAAACAGGCACCTCCATCAGTAAGCACCCTGGCAAACGCGATTTCTGCTTTGTCAGTATGCACAGAGGCTACTTGAAAAGGCAAGTTTTTTTTCTGACATTCTCCAATAAACATCTGCCAACCAGAATTGTAACGGTTATGCATATTATCGGATTGGAGAATGTCAGAAAAAAAACTTGCCTTTTCAAGTAG
>CAYNUX010000267.1:0-5849 GCA_964400115.1 uncultured Cytophagia bacterium | reverse complement strand
AGGTGTGCGGACAAACAAGAGTTGAATTCCTTATCAAAGAAAGACTGAATGTGTTCAGTGCACTTTAATTTTTGCAAGAATTTATAAAAAATGAAAAGTGACTTTTTACGAATTCATCATTCATTAATCACCCACATTAAATGAGTTTTTGTTTGGTCATTAAACTCGAGACAAAGAAAATAGGCCCCTGCGGAAATCTGATAATCTCGGCTCTGCCTATCCCAGGATACAAAATGCACCCCCTTTCCAAGCACAGTAGATAAAAGCTGACTCACCTTTTGACCCAAGGTATTGTAAACTGAAAGTTCACAATATCCCGTATGAGGAAGATAAAATTCTATACTTGTCCTCTTGGAAAATGGATTTGGATGATTGGGATGCAATTTTAGATCTTGCTCTGGATTATAAGCGACCTTGATAGGTTGATGAGCGGTTTGCACACCATTAAGATCGAGATCAACTAACTTGTACTCATATGTCCCTGCAGACGGAGGTTCATCTAAAAATGAATAATGCAAGGATGAGGATGAGTTATTCATCTTTGACTTGATTTCCGCAATAGTCAGCCAATTGGTTTCATTTTCATAACGACGATATAGGATGAATGACAAATGATCAGTTTCAGATTGAGTTGTCCAAGTTAATTTGATTTTGAACCTTTCAACAACAGCATTAAAAGATGATAGTTGAATAGGGACAAAAAGCATATCATAAATCGGGCTAGAACCCGTATTTCCAAAAAAATCATCAACAATAAACTGAATTTTCTTGATGGAAGAAAGCATAGTATCTGGCTTTACTACAATCGAAGCTTTATTTCTGGTTTGTAATAGATGCACATCCATGGGGATGATTATCCCTTCCCCAGGAGCTAGTGCAGCATTATCACAGCAACGTACCCAATCAAAACAAACTTTCTGAGATGAATTCAACTCGGAAGCAGAGCCAAAACTCATATATCCACCACCAGGATTATTTGTTGCTTGCATTCTTAACTTTGGTTCGACACGCTCATCTACATACAATGTGATCATATTTTGATCAAGACATAAACGATAAGTATGCCATTCCTTCGTATCGAGTTGAATGTCTCTTGATTTGAAACCGTCTGACAAGGAAATACGGTTATCTAAAAGATGTAACGATACTCTGACCTTTTGGTTGCCCATTAAAATATTATAGCCTTTGCTAGAGCCATTATGCTCGATCATTTTTGCACGAGCGATAATAGTCCCACCTTGAAGGGTTCCCCACCATTTTTCATACCAAAACTGACTGCCGTCCTGGCTTGTCAGGTAGAGCATATTATCCTGTAGCTTTTCATGAGCAGGGATTGCCTCATTGTAAACTCTACGCCAGACTCCCGGGCTTTTCAATGGGAACTCTGATCCGTCAAAAAAGCCCGAACATGGATAGCCATTAAGCCAGTTCTCACCCTCACTTGTTTTTACTTTTACTCTGCCAGAATGATAATTCACACCAGATGCATCAGGCCCAGTATCATTGACGTTTATCTTTATGCTATCCACTCTGCTTTGGGTTTGATAGATTTGGAAATCACTCCATTGACCAGGATCATCGAGATCATGGTTTAAGTGCCGAAACTGTTCATAGACTACCTCACGAAACATATTGATTTTACTATCAACATATCGATGATAATAGTAATCTTGTACATCAATAGGATAATCAGTGTCTAAAGGGTTATACACTGAGCGATTGATAAAATGTTCACCACCCCTTATATTCTTAAAATCACCAAACAACCACCAGGCAAGCCCGACCCAAGGACCTTTGCAAAGATTATGAAAATAGGCTTCATAAATTTCAATCGGTGAAGGATAGGAATAATCATCAATCCAGCCGGTTACGCCAATATAGAACATCATTGCTTGCTCAGCATTTGCATTTTTTATTGCATCCGAGAGGGCATGTGTATCATTTCTACATTCGGGTCGCCATTGATCACAACCGCTGATCAATTTCAATCCACCAGGATAGTATCGGGTTTCTACATCTTGCCACCACTGAGCCCAATAGTAAAGATGATTTGCATCAAGTGTAAGCGGATCAATAGCATCTTTTATCCAATAATGGTAAACATCGACACCAATAAATTGGGTATTTTTGGGTAGGGGAATTTGGCCTCTTGAAACATCCTCTTCATTCGCAGCATAGATATTCATAAAATAACCCATAAGATTATACCACGGTTTTATGTGCTGAAAGGGAAATTCGCCCCCCATTTCGGCATTGGTGATACTTTCCATAAAAATCCGATAAAGAGTTCCCAATCCGTCTGTACCCAAACCTCGCAAATTCTCGTCCCCCATTTTTACTGCCAGGATATTATTAATCAACTGTCTACCCGTCGCTTGATCTCCTTCAGGATTAGTAAGAACCTGATCTCGGTTTTTCCACAACCGATTTAATAAATCGATGAGGTTAGCAAAAGGCTCATCCTCATTCGGTCTTGCATAGCACCTAATAATGAATAACTGCCGTTTTTGATATCCTCGGATCATCAGATCGATCAATTCAGCATTCCAATGTTCGCGTCTGGCATAAAACATCAACGCAGTCGACCATTGACTAATGATATCAATACGTTGAATATTCTCATCATGAAAGGGTTCGATTTCATCACTGGTCATTTTGAGTGGCTGATACTCACAAAGGTAAGGCAGCTTATTCTTTCCTTCATTCATCGTCCAATACTGATTAGGAACAAAAGAATAAGAAACAGCATCACCTTGAACAAATCCGCGTTCGAGTGCAAAGCTTGTTTGAAAGATAAATACAAAAAGGCAAAGCACTAATCTCTGCTGGCTTTTCAACAAAATGCAAAGTCTCCTTGGGTAATAATCCAAAATCACAATGACATGTTCATTGCCACACATCAAAAATCGCGCCCAAAAACTCTTCCCCCCAAGAACCCGCAAACCTAATAGAAACAATGTTTTTTTTAGCCAAAGATCAAAAATATTTCTATTTTTGTACGTTTTTGGTAAGGGGTGTCGCATTTATTTGACATATAAAGAATTACCAGTACCACTGTTTTCCGTATTGGCAAAAGCAGAGCATCTAACAACCTGATGACAGTATTTGATGTCATGGATAGCGAAAAAATATCCCTCGAGGATTACGACAGTAAATATGGCCTGAATATCTTTGGTTCAAGCAAAGATGATGAATTGTACACTTTAATTAGTGACTGCCAGAACCAAAAATCCCTGGCAGTCATCTATACTATTATTCAGTTTAACTCAAATTCTTGGTCAGCCTTTCTACCACACGAGTAACAAATTCATAGGGATCCTGTTCCGCGGTTTTAAAATCCTCCAGATAGGGCTCGGCATAAGGAGGCGCAATGTCTTCAAAGAACAGGGCTGCATGATGGCGCACCACGTGGTTGCCGCTGTTGAGCAAGGCATTTTGCAATACCGGAGTGCCTTCCCCGGGTTTGCCAGCCCGGCAGAGCGCCCGGGCGGCAGCGATACGCACGGCCTCGCTGTCGTCCTCGAGCATGGTGCGCAGCTCTTCCACTGCCGAAGCAATTGAAGCGAGGTTGCCGATCTCGTAACAGGCGCGATAGCGAACAGCTGCAGAGTCGTGATCCAGGGCTTCCACAAGCTTGTCGAGTCCGGCATCGCCCTCTTGCTCCCGGATCTCGATGATCCGGATCAGCTCATCGAGTAATGCCAGCTTGTCCGGATCCTGCAGCACAAAGTATTTATTGCCGTATTCCAGGCCCAGCTCTTCCAGTATTGGTTCGGGAAAGAGACCCATATCCCGAGTTTCCTTGATCCATTCTCTGTGTAAACCGGCCAATTCCTGCAGGGTCTCCTGATGTGCCGGATCATCGGCCAAATTTTTAATTTCATAAGGATCGTTTTGCAGATCATAGAGTTCTTCCGGCGGCCGGGTGGGCTCGAAAATGCGGGCCTGGAGATCGTTTAGTTTGCCCTGTTCATGCAAATAAATCATGGTTTGTGTAATATCCTTACCCAGCTTGTAGCGGTTAGGCTGCATGTGCGGCTTGTTGGAAAAATAGTTTCGGATATATTTATAGCGATCGGTACGGATACAGCGAATACAATCGATGGTCTCGTCACAGCGGTCGCGGGCCGCAGCGATAAAGGATCGTGGTTGAACAGATTGGTCGAACAAAGGCTGACCATCCATATATTCCGGAATGGCAATACCGGCCAGATTCAACGAAGAGACAGATATATCGATGGCGGTTACCGGATCATTTCGCTTTTTATCGGCTTCCAGTTCACCCGGCCAACGCACGACAAGAGGCACATGAATCCCTTCATCATACAAAAACTGCTTGCCGCGCAGGTGACTGATGCCATGATCGGTATACAGAAACACGACCGTATTTTCCGCCAGTCCCTCTGCTTCCAGGTGTTGCATGATTTCGCCTACCTCTTTATCAAACCACAGCACGGAATTCAGATAGCGAGCCCAGTCCTCGCGCATCACCGGGTGATCGGGATAATAAGGCGGCAGGTCGACTTTAGCCGGATCTACGGGATTGTCCACCGGTGCATTACGATATTTACCGCCCCTGAGCTGGATCTGGGCAAAAAAGGGCTGGCCGTCAGCACGGTCGGCCCAAGTGTTGGAATCATAGATCGCTCGGTCCCAGATAAAGTTATAATCAGTCTTGCCCAGCTTGATCTCTTTTTGCTCTGGTTCTCCTTCTTGAGGCTGGTCTGCCTGTTTCTCGGCTTCAGGCGGTTCATCCGGTCGATTGATTTCCAGAAAATCATTGCCTGCCAACACCGTAAAATATCCTGCTTCCTGAAACAATTCGGGCAGCAGCTTGACCGGTACCTGATAACTCTCCCAAAACTTTTCATCCCCCTGGCGTTTACCGGATTTCGCCTGGCTGCGATGATTATGAGCCCCCAGTTTGGTCTGGTACATACCGCTGATCAAAGCCGAGCGGATGGGAGAGCAAACCGGACATGACACAAAAGCCTGATTGAATTGTACCCCCTGTTCAGCCAAACGATCGATATTCGGGGTCTGGATGGTGGTCTCGCCGTAGCAGCTCCAGTGAGGAGACATGTCTTCAGCCACGATCCAAAGCACATTGGGACGTTTGGATCGACCACAATGAAAAAATGACCCTGCAAACCCAACCGCACTCAAAAATCCCATCTGTTTTAAAAAATGGCGTCTGTTCATAATCTTCTCCCTCTGGTTTTATCCAAGTTCAATGCAAGCTGTTCTTTTTCATTCATGTGGGTTTTTTAATTTACAAAATTCCCAATAAAATGCAACTCTTTGCCGGACAAAAAAGAAATTTCCGAGCTCTTTTCGTGCTTATGTCGAGGCGCCAGGCCACAAAGGAAAATCCGGTATATGACTCTTTTATGCGGTCAATGAAGCAAAAGCGACTCGGTTATGTGGTTATCTGGTTCTCTGTTCTGCACACCTTGGTGCATTCTCTATCATTGCATACAACTTTTTAGAGGTTCAGGGAATGTTCAAATCGGCCATTGCGCTGTTGAGCCGCACGAGCAAAATATTTGCCCCTGTCACTGACAAGAGCGTAAGAATCGATATCACATTGTTTTCAAAGGTCAACGGAAACCGGATCCAGTACAATAAAATCATCGCATAAAAGCTGTTATAGACGATTAAAAAAGTCTTAAAGGGATGGCGGAACCGCAAAATATCCTCATCCCTGCGATGGCGCAGGAAACGGCTCACATGCAAACAAAACAACACCAACACAATCATGACAGCCACGAGGGCAAAAATTGAAAACAGTCCGCGCGCATCGAATCCATACAAAATGTTCCACACCTTGCCCACCTGGTGCAGACGGT
>CAYNUX010000266.1:0-5864 GCA_964400115.1 uncultured Cytophagia bacterium | reverse complement strand
GACGTTTTTTGAGCTCATTTGAAACTGTTAGAATATCGATAGGTTCATTCTTTTGATACAAGGCAAGTGCAGCCTCAAAGATTTTGCAATGTGCTTCACGGTAAAACGAGCTTTCATCCAGAATTTCAAAACTCGTGTTGGCGGCATTTTTGTCGAGCATCATGGCTCCGAGCACGGCCATTTCAGCATCGTTTGCCTGGGGAGGCATATATGTTGTTTGTACTTGAGATTTAGCCATAGGTTTTTTCGAGTTGTTTTTCTAAAAGCTGCACATCAAACCAGGTATCGCGTTTGTACTTGGGAACCTGCAGCAAAAATGAAGGATGATAAGTCACGATAATTTTATTTTGACCCCTCTGATGGAGACGTCCTCGCAATTTCTCAATAGGCTCATTGGATTGTAACAATGTTTTTGCTGATTGCTCTCCCATACACAAAATAATGTTTGGTTTAACGATAGCGATTTGTTTGTGCAAAAAAGGACAACAGGTTTGCAGTTCCGACAAAAGCGGGGTTCTGTTCTGAGAGGGATGACACTTGACCACATTACAGAGATAGACGCGGGTGCGATCTAAATGAATGGCCTGCAAAATCTTGTCCAATAGCTGCCCTGCTTGCCCAACAAACGGGAATCCTTGCCTGTCCTCTTCAGTATCCGGTGCATCTCCGATCAGCATCACAGCTGCATGGGGGTTTCCGCTCCCGAAAACAAAATTCGTACGTGATTTCCCCAAAGCACAACTCACACAGCGATTGATTTTTTCATACAAAGACATCAAATCATCGGATGATTCCCAACCGGGGTCGACACCATCATCCTGAGTATAATCATTTGATGATCCTTGCGGAGATAAAACCAATTCATCGCCATATAGCTCGATTTGCTGACGAAAGAATTCTTTGATAGAATCAACAGCCATGGCTATCCTATGGGTTGCGATGGTGCAGCAAATTCCCTATTTCATCCAATATCTGATCAGCGACCTCGGTTTTATTCATCAACGGTAATTCCCGGACTTGGCCGTCCGCATATATCAAGGTCACTCGATTGGTATCATGATCAAACCCCGCACCTTGTTCCTTGGGATTATTGGCAACAATCAGATCCAATTTTTTTTGTTTTAGCTTTTCAAGCGAATTTTCAACGACAGTATTGGTTTCTATAGAGAATCCCACATGCAGACGCTCCCCTTTATGAGGGGCTAACTGAGTTAATATATCAGGATTTTCTGTCAGATGCAAGATATGAGGTAGATTATTTTTCTTAAATTTTTCTTCTGCAACCTGATTTGGTCTGAAATCCGCAACAGCAGCGACCATCAATAAAACATCGCATTCTTGATAATTAGATTCTATGGCAACGGCCATTTGCTGAGCGCTTTCGATATTGATCCGTTGGATGCCAGAGGGTAATTCCAGTGCTGTTGGCCCCGTCACCACGGTCACTTTTCCGCCTCGGAGAAACGCTTGCGAGGCCAAAGCATATCCCATTTTGCCAGATGAACGATTAGAGATATAGCGAACCGGATCTATATTTTCTCTTGTTGGGCCGGCACTGATCAGAAATCGTTTCTGGACGAACTCTCGAGTGCCCAATAATAACCGTTTAATGCACTCGATAATGATTGAAAGATCTGCCAGACGTCCCCACCCTTCTTCTCCACATGCCAACCAGCCCTGCGACGGCTCGACAAGTTGATAACCAAGTTCCTGCAATCGTTTTTGATTATCCTGGTGAGCCTTGCTCGCATACATTTCTTTATTCATTGCCGGACAAACAAGAACAGGCGCAGTCGACGCACAAAGGGTCGTTGTGACAGCATTGTCCGCCAAACCATGTGCCAGCTTGGCCACAGTGTTAGCAGTGGCCGGACAAACAACGATGACATCCGCCCACCGTGCCCAGTCGATATGCGCCGTACTCTGGCCACCCTGTTCAGGGAAAAGATCCAAAAGTACAGGATGTCCGCATAGCGTTTCAAAGGTCAACGGACTCACAAAATGGGTTGCCGTTGAGGTCATCATAACACGAACCCTGGCGTTTAGTTTAACCAGGGTTCGTACCAAATGTGCAGTTTTATAAGCGGCAATCCCTCCACTCACTGCGATGAGGATGTTTTTGTTTGAAAAACTCAAGGTACTCAGGTCGCCTCTTTATCTTTTGGCGGATTTTTCTTCAGTTTACCTTCCATCATTTCCGCGAGTGCCAAGGTAGTCGGTTTCGGCATTTTGACATATTGACGATCCAAATAGTCATGGTTGACAACATCTTCATCAAAATCTTCATCGAAATCATTTGCTTCGGCTTGCTCGTCGAGCATTTTCTTTTGATGAGAATTGATCTCATTTGCCCGTTTGGCGATCATGATGATGGCTTCATACAGATTATCTGCATGTTTAATTAATTCGTCCAAAGGAAGTGTAGAACCCATAAGGCCCTCCCTCAAGCTGATCTATAGTGAGATGATATGATTTGTAATATAGTTTCAACCGTTTGCTCCAAATCATCGTTAATGATTTGGTAGTCAAACTGTTCCGAATGTTCCATTTCCAATTCGACTCTTTCGAGTCGCTGTTGTATTTGCTCCTGGGTTTCGGTCTTTCTGCCAGCCAGTCTTTCTCTCAGAGCTTCCAAATTGGGGGGTTTGAGAAAAATAAGCAGGCTGGCCCGTGGATAGGCTTGTTTTAATCTCAGGGCACCTCGCACATCAATATCGAAAAGAACGAGTTTCCCTTGTTTGAGCCAATTTTCAACAGGTATTTTGGGTGTTCCATAATAATGACCATGGACTTTTTCATATTCGATCAGATCACCACGGGCAATATGGTCTTTGAATTCAGCATCACTGACAAAAATATAGTCCTTTCCAGGCGACTCTACGGTGCGCTTGGGTCTGGTCGTCATGGACAATGAATATACAAAAGGCCGATCCTGACGCTTCATCAGGCGTTGGATAACCGTTGTTTTCCCGCCTCCTGACGGAGCTGAGATAGCGATCAATAACCCCGAATTTGTGCTTTGATTATTCAATATTCTGTATCTGCTCTCTTAATTTTTCGACTTGCTCTTTTATTTCAACCACCAGATGTGCGATCACGGAATCCGAGCATTTGCTGCCGATGGTATTGGCTTCGCGGTTCATTTCTTGTAATAAAAAATTGAGCTTTCGACCTTCGGCTTTTTCAGAGTCGAGTGCTTCAAGAAACACCTGATTGTGACTTTTAAAGCGGACGCATTCTTCGGTTACATCCATCCGATCAGCAATGATGGCCAGTTCGCTTTCCATGCGTCCTTCATCGACCATATCCGGTGAGATTAATTTTGAAATCCGGATGCGCAACCGATCCAGCTCTAACTGGGGATTTTCTCTGGATTTTTTCTCAACAGCATCAATGGCGCTGTCAATGTCGTTTATCCGCGCTGCCAGATCGATTTTGAGATTATTCCCTTCATGCTTGCGCATTTCTGTAAGATCAGTCAATGCCAAATCAAGGGCTTTGCGCGTTTTTTCCCACAATTCTTCGTCAAGGGTTTCAGGATTATTATAAGTGATGATATCTGGCAAGCCGATGATCTGATCGATACCAATGTCACCCGCGAGATTAAATTCCTGCTTGAGTTCTCTTGTCAGGCGGACAAAAGTTGATGCGAGCTCTCTATCCAGGGATAAATTGGTATACTTGTCTTCAGTGCCATTAACAGAAACCCAAATATTGACCCGTCCGCGTGATATGCTTTTACCGACTAGTTCTTTTATATTCGCTTCGTATCCGGATATAGACTTTGGAAGCCTGGGCACAACATCCAGGAACCGATTATTGACAGACCGGACCTCTACCATGACCTCTCTTTGTCCTGCCTGGGCCACTCCGCGTCCATAGCCTGTCATGCTAGTGATCATTAGCCGTTCCTTTTTAGAAAGTTGATTTTAATCATCAAAGAGTTTAAGAATTTTTTTTATAATAATCAACTCTTTATTTGTTATTTGGAGCGGGATGAGTTTGTTGTGAAAGACCAGTCCCGCCCAAAAAAAATTTATCGTGAACGTGAGAACCGTTCTTCCTCCAAAGCGAGTCGGAGCGAAACCCTGTGTGTTGCATCGAGATAATCATGTTTAAAAAAGGCATATCCCAGTTCCAGCCGGGGCAATTTTATACCGGCACCGGCAGTAAAATGTCCATAATCGCTGCCGATACGCAAAGATACAATATCTCGAATAACAATCTCTGAGCCCAGATGAAAATCAAAACTCATTTGCCCGAGACTGGCCTGAGCGGCGAAATCGCGACCTTCGAATCGAACATCCACATCACCGGCAAATACAAGGTGTGTATTCAGGGACGAAAAATATAACGGATACCCCACCCCTGTTTTGAGGGTAGGAGCCACGAGTTCACGTGTACCCGTATTCCAGGCAAGTAAAGTGGTTGAAACATCCTGTGCATTGACGCCTACCATGAGATCTGCCACAGGATTCCATAAAACACCAATATCAAAGCCAACACCCCAGGCAGTGTTCTCCCCATCCCCTTTATGAATCATCTTGATATTGCCCCCATAAGACAGAGTTTGAGTGGCCTGATGGGCATAAGTGAGGAAAAAAGCATATTCGTTCCAGGATACATTCTTTAAAACATAAGGTCGGTTGTATACCACATTACCGGATCCATCGGTATAGGTCGCATCGATAGGCAGATTGGGTCTCGGCAAGGCGGTATAAGGAATATCATCGGTTGCCAAACGAACAACCGATAATCCGATGCTATTGGTTCGTTTGTATGGCATGGCAAAACCAAAATAGTCATAATTAACGAGTCCGCCAAACTGTTGTGAGTGCATGGCGGCCACCTGCGGATAGTTAATAAGCGCCAGGGAACCTGGATTCCAGTATCCTGCGGTAACATCGTTACTGATGGCAACCTGTGCGCCCCCCATTCCCAGTCCACGTGTACCAACGCCTATAGAGAGAAATTCTCCGGCATATTTTTCGATCCCGGCAGCTTGAGTAAGCGCAAACATTGAGATCATATATACAAAAAATAAAAGTTTTCGCATCTCTGGTGTTCCTTTCTACAAGACCCAATAAATCAACCGAAAATGATATCAAAACGCAAGCGACTAGTTATACCGGCTAGCCAATTGTCGTAATTCGTCCAGTTTCTGCAACGCCTGAATAGGTGTCAGCTGATTTGGATCCAATTCTTTGAGCTCTTTGGATAACTGTTTCTCAAGCTCTTCAAACAGGCTTAGCTGATTTTGATCAAAAAGTGGTTCATCATTATGGTGTTCGGCGAGCTTTGGGGTTTGGTTTTCATCCAATGTCTCACTCTCCAGGTTGATCAGAATCTCTTTTGCCCGTTCTATGACTTGAACCGGTAAACCAGCCAGTTTTGCTACTTGAATTCCATAACTATGATCACATCCTCCTGGTACGATCTTGCGCAGAAACACAATGTGATCACCCCATTCTTTTACCGCAACATTATAATTTTTTACACGAGGCAACACCCGTTCAAGTTCCGTTAATTCATGATAATGTGTTGCAAAAATCGTTTTTGCGGCAACTTGCGCAGTATTGTGCAAATACTCTGTCACGGCCCAGGCAATTGAGAGTCCATCGAATGTGCTCGTCCCTCTGCCGATCTCGTCGAGTATGATCAGGCTTTTGGATGTTGCATTGTTGAGAATGTTAGCAGTCTCGTTCATTTCCCGTAAAAACGTACTTTCGCCTGCCGCAAGATTATCAGACGCCCCGACCCGGGTAAACACTCGATCGACCACACCAATACTGGCAAATTGAGCGGGCACAAAGCATCCCATCTGAGCCATGATAACCAATAACCCGATTTGGCGCAAATAAGTG
>CAYNUX010000265.1:0-5870 GCA_964400115.1 uncultured Cytophagia bacterium | reverse complement strand
TGGCCTTCTGTTCAAGATTGAAATGATGAAGGGAGTTATAATAATCGGCAGCAATTTCTTGATAATTCTCATAAGGCAAGTCTTTGAGAATCCGATACCATTCGGAATTCGGCGAATTGTAGAGCAACTCATCGTCTTCATGAACAGTTACGATGAGCGGAAGTTGATTGCCTGCTGTTGGGGTGGGGATCATGGAAATCATTGTGCCTCCTGTGGATCAATTTTGTAAAATCAGCGGCGAAAAAGTCGCCGGAAGTTGTAATTTAGCGGAAAACCGCATTGTTTTGCCGAAATCGGCTGTACTTCATGTAGCACATTTTACAAAATTAGTCAAGAAGAGGTTGGATTTAAATTATTGTTTTATAAATGAAAACCACTTTTATGCGTAGGCTCTTAAGTGATATTGCCCAATTCTATGCATGGAGGAGATATAGATGATCAGCGAAATGGAAATAAGAAAAATGCCTTTAAGCCAAAAGATCAGGCTTATGGAGATGATTTGGGATGATCTTCGTAGAGAATCTGAGGACTTCGAATCACCCGATTGGCATAGGATCGAACTCGAAGCAACAGAAGCACGTCGAAAGGCTGGCCTTGAAGAACCGGTGGACTGGGATGAAGCAAAAAAAAAATTGCTGAGCCGATAAAATGATTCCCAAGATACTTCCTTCAGCTTTTGATGATTTAAAAAAAGTAGGGTAGAAAAAGACGAAGCAGTCATATATCGCGTATTAGATTGTCGAAGTAACCCGGAAAAACACAGAAAAGCTATGAGATAGAGAGATCCGGATAGAGAGTATCCTCACGGCTACCCCTCCCAGACCACTGGACGTACGGGTCGCGTGTCCAGCGGTTCGGCTGATCAGGCAGAACTATAAGCGGGAAGGAAAAGACCAAAGAAGGGCATTGAGGTGGGAAAAAGTGAGTTCGCGCACCCGTTGTTTGAACCGCTTGATCGATTTGGGGTGAATACGAATCTTCGGGTCATCCGGTCGGCTGGTGAAGCTGAAACCCGGAAACGGCCGCCACTCAAGCTTAACAAATATATCACCTCTTGACTTGGCCATTTGACTTGACTATAATTTCTTTAATTAGGAGGTGAAACCATGAAAACCATGGGGATAAGCACATTTAAATCACATGCTTTGCAAATTTTAGACCAAGTCGCCAAAACACAAGAAATTATTGTTATCACTAAACGCGGCAAACCATTAGCCCAAATCACACCTTATCGTACCCCGGATTTAAATTCTACGCCAGGCAGACTTGCAAATGCTCTCGTTTTTGAAAAGGACATCATTTCACCATTAGGTGATGAAATGTGGGAAGCTTGCAAGTGAGATATTTGCTTGATACTCATGCCTGGATCTGGTGGAATATGAATCCACAGAATTTATCACGAAGAGTCACAGAGATAATAAGCAATATCGATGCATATGAGGAAATGCTGCTATCTGCGATTTCTCCATGGGAATTCAGCAAACTTCTTGAAAAACAAAGGATTGGGATTTCATGTAATCCTGAAGATTGGATTAATATTGCCATAGACATGCCAAAATTAAGGGTAACTCCTCTTTCTCCCATTTTATTATCGCTCAACAGTGCTCCCTCCACCTTTTCATAATGATCCCGCCGCCCAAATCATAGTAGCTACAGCGCGTGAGGAAAATGACACGATATTAACAAAAGATGAAAAAATCCTTGAATACGAAAATGTCAGCAGCCTCTGGTAATCCAGCAAACGAGACAGAACAATGCCTTGCACTAAAACCGGAAAGGCAACCGAGGCGAATGCGGAAGAACCCCGGTGAGTGGAAGTCGTATCTTGCGGGGAATAGTGAACACGGCGAGTCTCGATCCGAAATATCGGTTGCGCTCAGATAAACCGGCGCATAAACGGGTACAACCGAGGAACCGGATGCGGGAAAACCCAAGGTCCGGGGCTGTGCGGGGGGGTGCCGAGTGACCGCATTCCTACCACGACGTCCGCCCAATCAAAACACAGGAGCCCGCTGTCATGCCTTACGTCATGGTTGACATCGAATCCGATGGCCCAATTCCGGGCGATTACTCAATGATCTGCTTCGGTGCTGTTATTGTCGAACCGGCCTTGAATCGGACATTCTATGGAAAGCTCAAGCCGATTTCCGATCAATTCTTCCCGGATGCACTCGCGGTCAGCGGATTCACCCGGGAAGAATGCTTGGGCTTCGATTGACAATTCATCAACTGGCTCTTTCACCACTTTACTGGAAAGAACCCGTTCGGATTCAGCTCGACGAATCTGGGGTCGCTCTACAAGGGCATGCAAAAAGATATGTTCGTAAACTTTAAGCATCTCCGAAAGACCAGGCACACCCACAATCCAGTCGATGATGCGCGTGGCAATGCGGAAGCGTTGTTACAAATGAAAGAAATGGGGTTAAAAATCAGTTTTGTGCGACACCAAAACGCGGGCGAACCAAACGGTTGACCGGACCGGGTTTACCTCATAATCGAATCTCCCAAAATCAACTAAAGATGCTCTCAAATAAGGTTTTTATGGCTGAAATAAAAAAACCTCAAGATAATTCAGGCGTTGATAAAAGCTTGATTTCCATATTTCTTAAGATGACTCCGGAGGAAAGGCTGAAATCGAATGATAATGCAGTACGTACTATTTTGGAATTGAGAAATGCCTACCAAAAACAAAAATCAAAGGATTACAGACCTAAGCGCAATACTTGAAGGCCTTGTAAAAGCAGAGGTTGAATTTATTCTGGTCGGAGGCTTAGCTGCAGTTGTGCAGGGTGCACCGGTAACAACAATGGATGTTGATATTGTTCATAATAGGTCCCCTGAAAATATTTCCAAACTTGTCAGTTTTTTAAATTCCATTGATGCAATCTACCGTCGCCCTGATGATAAAATTATTGAGCCGAAAGAAGAAGATTTCTCAGGGCATTCACTTTTTTCTACACGGTTCGGGCCACTTGATGTTTTAGCTTTCATTGAGGAAAATAAACGCTATGAAGATCTTGTAAAAAAAGCAATTAATATTGATTTTAGGGGGCATATAATTCATGTTCTTGATATCAGAACAATAATAAAGCTTAAAAAGAATTCTAAAGACCCCAAAGATAAACAGCGACTCCCTGTTCTTGAAGAAACATTGCGCCAGTTGGATGAGGATTTAAGCCATTATGGAAGAAAATAAAGCTCATGTTCATAGCACACTGGAAAGCGGCCAGGATTTTTTTATAGAAGATCAATGGAAGCGAATGTATCATTTCCGTATTGCGTCTTTCCTTGTCCCAACTGGGCTCGCCTTTGAGGCAATTGAAATCAAAAATGACGATTCACCTGTTGGTTACAGGTTTAATCAGATCTTCAATCTCGAAACAGATCCGAAAATAGCAGAACAAATATTTATTAAAAAAATAAGAAAGGGATTAAACCAAAGACATTTAAAAAAATCAGGATCTAAGTGGGAAATTGGAAAAAGAGATATGCTTCGAGGCAGAATTGAATGGAATGATGATTTATCCGACACTGATTTTGACAGGGTTTTTGTAATAGACGGAAAACGGATTACAATTGAGGAATTTGGCGCCATGTTTGAACCGTTTGAAGGATTCAATTTTATTTTCAAAATCAAAGACCCATATGATGACTAAGTCTCGAAATTCAGCATACGAGTCCGTACTGCCTGGCGCGGTTGATCATGCAGAAGCAATCCCGAAGGAACAAAGGACCGGTGATACCAAATTTTATGAAAACCAAACCATTGGGACATAAAAATTACGGTTCCATCGCCCATTTGCCTGGAAGCAGGCTTGGACAGGGCGATCATAAATGTGATGCAGGACAGGAGAAGATCTCATGTCGCAAGGCGCGTGATAAACATGACCGGATCATTGTGCAGGAAAAACTGGATGGATCGAATGTCGGTATCGCACGAATAGACGATATTCTATATCCCCTGACCCGTGCCGGTTATGTTGCGAATACGTCTCCTTATAAAATGCACCATATTTTCCATCACTGGGTTTTTGAAAATACCGAACGGTTTATGGCCGTATTAAAAAACGGGGAACGATTATGTGGCGAATGGTTGTTGGTAGCCCACGGAACGATATATGATTTACCGCACGAACCTTTTGTTGCGTTTGATATCATGGGCAAAAAACATAAAAGGATGCCATATGATGAATTTGTGCAACGGATAAAACTTGGAGATTTCATAAAACCATATCCGATTTCCGATGGCGAGCCTTTGTCCATAGATAATGCAATGAAAAAATTAAATATCTACGGATTTCATGGCGCAACCGAACCGGCAGAGGGTGCGGTGTGGCGAGTGGAACGAAATGTACTGAATGACAAAAGAAAAGGCAACGCAGCTGGGAGGCATTATGAAGTTGATTTTTTAGTTAAATATGTCCGTCCAGATAAAGAGGACGGCAAATATTTAAAAGAGGAAACAATATACAATAAACAAAGGTGGTAGGGAATATTTAAATTTTATACAGCAATTTGCAGGTCCGAGAGTTGGACCGGGTGCGAGGGCTATACCGCGGACCAGCTCATCCCCTACCCCGCCTTTGCGGAAGACAAAAGCCAATACCGAATTCCTTCCGTCGCGAACCATGTCGAGGCCCGCCTGTGGCTGATCGAAATATTTTTTGGGGCGAAGACCCGGCTGACGGAGAACCGGCTTGAAATCGAGATGTAAACAAGCGAGAAAGCAGTGCCTATTCAGGAAAGCTTTGCCCGGCCTCGGGTCAATGGAAAAGTCTTCCGGGAAGATGGATGCTGAGGTTTCAAGACGGAAGGCTGGTGGCTGGGTCTATGGCGCCGAAACAGCAGTGGGGCCATTACCCGTCAGCGGCCGGGACATGCCCGGCACACAACCCGGCGGTCCGGCGGGTTGTGCGTGCGACGATGATAAACCAAGTGCAGGATATTGAAATGGATAAGAACAGAATCTTGGACAATCTTACGGCGCTTCTCGGTGACAAGGGAAGGGATTTGGTGTTCCCCTGTATTCAGGATCTTGTCGTTAATGGTCTTCAGTTGTCGAGACTATCGTCGTCTGATTTTATTCCAAACCGCCAGGACATAACGCAATACTTGGCGGCGTGGAGCAGGTTTGCGGGCCTGAATGAGAATACCTGTCGCGAATGGTTGACCGATTACGCCGTGGCGATGCTGGCGTTGATATCCAAGACATCTCCGTCGGGTATACGTCACAGCACGAAATCGAACGTAAGATACATATACCGGGATAAAGTTACCTTTACATGCGGGCGTGAGGGAAATCCATTCCGGGCTCGGTGCGATTACGCGTGTCCAGTCTACGCAGAGATGGAAAAAAAGCCCGCGAAAACCCAAAGTGGGAAGGTCTCGATCGCGCCGAGCGATGTTTCTCCGGATGATTCTGCGTTTCTTCCGACCGTCCCGGTGAAACAGATCTACCGAGACCAGTTCCAAGCAGCAATGGAATTCGTACTTCGCGAGTTGGAAAAGGGAGCGAAGAAAACGAAACTCGTGCATATTCTCAACCAACGGGGGATGAAGACCAGAACAGGACGTAAGTGGACGTATGGAATTCTGTGTACGGAAGTCAAGAAGTTCAAGGAGATGGACAAGTCTCCGTCGACTGATTCCGGGACTCGCACGTCCGGGTGAAAGGAATCCATGCGCTGTTGCTGTGGGGAGAAAAAAAATACCCGGTTGCCATCATCAAAAATGAAAACCGCCGAAAGTACCTTGACTCCCTCCACCAGGCCGATAAGGGTGATATCCATTTTTAAAATTTATGGCAATCTGTTTAATCTTGGATTTCGCTCTTTGAAAAACACAACAATTATTTTTTAATTCTCATTAGC
>CAYNUX010000264.1:0-5876 GCA_964400115.1 uncultured Cytophagia bacterium | reverse complement strand
TCTCGACATTCCTGCCACCTCGCCTATCCTCACACCTCATTCCGCAACCCATTCCCCGCGACGCCGGCAGGATGGGCATGTTCCGACTCTCCATGGCCGGCTCGTTGACCGGGCTGACAGAATTACAAAATGGCGGTAATGTTGAGATCGAGCCCTATCTTCTCGGCGGAGCCTCCAGAGATATGACGACAGCCTTTACTACGCATCAGGTGGATGATTTTGGGATCGATGCTAAAATCGGACTGACCTCGAACATGGCCGTCAATCTCACCTGGAATACCGATTTTGCCCAGGTCGAAGCAGATCAGGAACGGGTCAATCTCACACGGTTTTCTCTCTATTTCCCGGAAAAACGGGAATTCTTTTTGGATGGTGCCGAGGTGTTCAACTTTGGCAATCAGAGTATCAGCGGACGTGGAGGGTCAGGAAATGGCATCCGGCTCTTTTACAGCCGCCGCATCGGCATCCAGGAAGGGAATCAGCAACCCATTCAAGGCGGCGCCAAACTCGTGGGCAAAACAGGGCGCTATCAAATAGGCTTTCTCAATATGCAAACCGCAAAGAGCACCGGATTCGATGATGATGATGCAAAGATAGATCTACCGGCAAATAATTTTACCGTATTTCGCCTGCGCCGTGAAATTCTTTCCAGAGCCAATGTGGGTTTTATGATTCTCAACAAGGAGCAGATCAAGAACGAGCATTATAACCGCTCCGCGGGTGTCGATGTCAACTTTCCCCTCTCTGAGACATTTGTGATCAGCGGCGCTCTCGCAACCACCCGCACGCCTGATGAATGGGACGACAAAGAATATATCGAAAGAGACAAAAAAAACTGGGCAGGCAATATCGAACTCGATTACAATTCTGACAAATGGGATTTTGAACTAACACACCTCAACATCCAGGACAATTTTGATGCCGAAATGGGATATATCCGGCGCACCGGAATCCGCAACACACAGGGAGAAATCGCTTTTTCTCCCAGACCGAAAAACTGGCCCTCGGTACGACAGTTTCGATATCGTCTCGAAGGTGAATATATGACGGATCATTCCAACAGAATGCTCGAGAGCGAGGTTTCCGGATCCTTTGGCATCCGGTTTCAAAACAGTTCCTATGTCTATATTGGCCTGCAACGCGAAGCCGAATTTGTCGATGACGATTGGGAGGTAAGACCGGGATTTTTCGTTCCTACGGGAGATTACAGCGGACTGGATTCCTATATCTGGTATTCTGGCAATGAGAGCAAGGACATTGTGCCTGAACTCATGCTCAGCTATGGCACTTATTTTACAGGCAAGCGGATTATGGCCAGTCCGGAACTCCTGGTCATGAACTGGGATCGGTTTCAGGCCGAGCTGAGCATGGATTTTAACCACGTCATGCTTCCGGAAGGCTCTTTCGATGCCAGAACCTATGGCGCGCGGCTCTATTATTTTTTTTCCACCAAGCTCTACCTCAAGGCCTATGTACAATGGAATGATGATCGTCTCGACAATGACGGTGATCAGATCTCTTTGGTCAATCTTTTATTCCGATGGACCTACCAGCCGGGCAGTGACCTCTATCTCGTTTATAATGACCGTCGGCTTTTTGGCCCGTCAGACGGAGCCATCGAGAACCGCACCGTTATGCTAAAGACCACCTGGTTTTGGCGACGATAATCAAAGTTCTGCGAGTAATTTCAGCCAGCGATCCGTCCTGAAAGTAAAACTTGCATTCATCAGGAAAATATGAGTATATAATAGAACAAACACATCCCACAACCGTCTTGAATAATAAATCGATATTTAGCCAATCATAGTCAGGGACCAGAGAATCAGACTGGCTTTGCTGGCCTGGAAAGGTGCATCATGTAAAATTCAAACTGAATTTTCCTTGCGATTAGTCGCCTTGCACATTACATTGCAGAGGGAAAGCAGCCAGCCATGATCTACTATGAGGAGTCCATATGCCAGAAACCCAAAGAGTTTTATTGTCCGAGCCCTTGCCGGAATTGAAACGGCCTCTGGCAAGACTGCAGCCTGTCCTGGCCAAAAAGGGCACTCCCTCTATCAACATCGATGAGGTACGAAAAACACTACAAGGAATCGCTGTTCTGGAACCCACCATAGTGGTAGAGTCACCCTGGCACTGGCAGGAAGCTATTTTATCGCTGGATGAACATATCGACGCCATACTGCCTTTCAGCATCCCGGCTTATCCCACCGAAGTGTGGAATTCTCATCCACAACCCCTGGTGGAACGTCAATTGCCTGTTATCTTTTGGCCGTTGCTTCCTTATGATGAACCTGATTTCTGGCGCTGGTCAGCGCGTGACTTTTTGCAGGCACTGGGAGTGACGGTTCATATCGCAGATCATAGCGACCATGCCCTGCAGCTGGTCAAGGCTTATGCTGTGAAACGCTTTCTCGGACACAGCAGAATGGTCGTGTTCGGGGAACAGAACTTTCCGTGGAATGCCCATGCTGCCGGCCATCTGGTGCAGGAAAATCTCGGAACACGAATCATCATTAGATCCATTGCTGACATCCGTTCTCATGTTGACTCGTTTAGCGACAAAGAGGTCGCAACGATTTGGCAGGAACGGCAGGAACGATATCGGGTCAAATCCGCTCGACCTGAAGAGCTGGACCAGGCTATCCGGGTCTATTTATCCATCAAACGCATCTTACAAGAGGAAAAAGCTGCTGCTTTTGGTGTCAACTGTTTTGGCGACCTGATCATCAAAGGGGGCAGAGATGTGCCATGTCTGGCGCAGCTGATGCTCAGAGAAGATGGATACGTCACGGCCTGCGATGGTGATTTTGCAGCCATGATGAGCATGATGCTGATCACCCATATGCTGGATAAACCGTGCATGATGTCCAATATGTATCCGGTCTCTTATGTAGGCGCTCTGAATGATCATTTTGGTGATCCCCTGGCACCGGATAAGAATCTCTATTCCAAAGACCGTTGGCCCAATCTGGCGCGTCTCGCTCATTGCGGGTTCGTGGGAATCGTCTCTCCTGAAATGACACCCCAGGGTAAAACCACCTTGACGGACTGGGGTGGCACCTATGAAATCAAACGGGATGGGTCGGGCTGCGGCGTGGATAGTGACATGATTGCCGATGAAGCCGTGACGGTGGTGGAACTCTGTTTCGATGCACAAACCCTTTTGCTGGCACAGGCAAAAAGTTGTGAAACCACACGCCACGAAAACATGCCCCATTGCGAATCCTCGGTGCTGATGGAATTCCGCAATCTGCCCGAATTCGTGCGCAATATCTCACGAGAACATACAGCCATTGTCTATGGAGATCATATCAATGAACTGGAGGTGCTTGGGAACGTTCTGGGTTTGAATATGAAAATTTTCTAGAATTTATCACTTTTTTCTAAAGCTCTGCGCTATTTGTGCTTATGTTTCAAAATTTCGATGCCGAGCTGCTTTTGAATGTTGCTAATAAACGCAGAGTTTTCAGAGAAAAAAAGAGGACCGCAGAGTGTAAAAACTCAACCTGAAAGTGCATAAAACCTTCTCTGCGATTCTCCGGGTTCTCTGCGTTTAGGGACAATATCAATTCACTCCTCGACATCATCACCTCAGGCACGAGATCGAAAAGCTATATAAAAAACTGTGGAGCATTTATGCAGGACCAACAAACCCCTTTTATCTGCCACATTTTTGTCTGTCTGAACGACCGGCAGGGAACACGCAGATCGTGTGCCGACGGCGAGGCAGTGGATATTCATAAAAAGCTCAAAGGCATGGTGGCAGCACGGGGCTGGAAAGGATCGATCAGGGTCTCAAAAAGCGGCTGTCTGGACCGCTGTGCCCAGGGTCCCAATGTCATGATCTATCCTCAACAAATCTGGTTCAGCAAGGTGACAAAAAAGGATGCAGATAAAATTATCTCGAAAATCGAACAGATCGTAAAGGAACAGACCTCCTAACTTTTTAATAAACCGGTTCACTCGACGCGAAAGCCAAAACCCTCTTTTGAAGAAAGGATTACCTATGGCAAAAAAAACAAAACGACGCAAAAAGAGCTCGATTCTGCTCATTCTTATCGCGATTCTTCTCCCTCCCCTGGCGATCTATCTTAAAAAGGGTGCGGGTAAAGACCTGTTGCTCAATCTTATCCTGTGCCTGATCTTTTGGATACCGGGTATTTTGCATGCTTTATATTTGATTACCCGATAATTGAAAAACTCGAACCCTCATCTGTGGAGTAAAAACATGAAATCCATGCAACGATTCGCATCGATTCTGCTGCTCACTTTTATTTGGATTCCCTGTCATGCTCAGTTTGCCAGTGTGGTGCCTGAGGCGGTTGGGTTTTCCTCAGAACGCCTGGAACGCATCGATCATAAAGTTCTGAATGCCATCGAGCAAGACCAGCTCGCCGGTGCCCTCTCGCTCATTCTCAAGGATGGCAAGGCCATACATTTCAAACCCTATGGCATGATGGACCGTGAAAACAACACCCCCATGCCCAAAGATGCGATTTTTCGTATCGCTTCCATGTCCAAAGCCGTCACCAGTGTTGCCGTGATGCTCTTGTATGAAGAGGGCCATTTTTTGCTCAATGATCCGGTGCACAAGTATATTCCGGCCTTTAGGAATCCCATGGTGGCCGTGCCCCCGGCAGCCGATGCGCCGGAGAGAGTGGAATATGCAACGGTCGATGCCAAACGGGAAATCACCATTCGCCACTTGTTGACACATACAGCCGGACTCACGTATGGATCTGGCCTGGCAGAACAGGCCTATAAAGACGCCGATCTGCAGGGATGGTATTTTGCCGACAAGGATGAAACCATTGGCCAGTGCATAGAAAGACTGGCGACATTGCCCTTACACGGCCACCCCGGCGAAGCATGGCAGTATGGCTATTCCACAGACGTACTGGGATATTTTATCGAAAGAGTTTCCGGACTGCCCCTGGACCGGTTTTTCAGCGAGCGCATTTTCAAGCCGCTCGACATGAAAGATTCTTATTTTTTTCTACCCGAGGAAAAGGCAGACCGTCTGGCACCGGTCTATGGATTCGATGACCAGGGAAATTTAAAACTCATGGAATCCAACAAAGATACCGATTATTTACATGGCCCGCGCAAATGCTTTTCCGGAGGAGCCGGACTCTTGTCCACTGCCATCGATTATGCCCGCTTTTTGCAAATGCTGCTCAACGGCGGTGAGCTGGAGGGGATACGCCTCCTCAGTCCGCATACAGTAAAACTCATGCATGTCAACCATATCGGAGACAAATACCAATCCGGTGACCGTGGTTTTGGCCTCGGATTCTGGGTATTACAAGACCTGGGCAGATATGGTGAGGTCGGCAGCGTCGACAGCTATGGCTGGGGCAGCGCCTATTATCCGCTTTACTGGGTCGATCCGCGCGAAAACATGATCGCGCTCTTTATGACCCAACTCATGCCCGCAAAAAGTCTCAGTCTAAAAAGAGAGTACCAAAACATGGTTTATCATGCCATGGTCAAATAGGAATTTATTACGAGTCGAAATCCTGCAAAGACTGGGGGCTGGTTGCGAATATCATTGCTGAACATCCGGGTATGGAGATCTATGGCATGGAACGGGATGGCGAGACCAGCTGGCTTTTGAGCTCCTCAGGGGAGATCCTGGCCAGGGACATCGACCTGGGCCGTCATGGGCCGAGATCGTTTTACTGGCTTGACGGCCCTGTCAAAGTCAGAGTTCCTTTCAGCTATCGCGATGGCGTCTTTCCTGTGCTCAAGTATAAAAATCAAAAAATCGGTGAGATTCAGGGTCAACCCCTTGCCATTGCCGACTGTTTGGGCGACTGGCGTGAAGAAGTCATTACGGTGAGTGATGGCCATATCCGCATCTATACGAGCAC
>CAYNUX010000263.1:1124-5881 GCA_964400115.1 uncultured Cytophagia bacterium | reverse complement strand
AACTCCGGATTCGATTCTAAAAGCGAACGAATTTTTTCTCTGGACAGCTTTTCATCATCAACAATCAAAATATCTATGGGATCAGACGGGCGCAATCTCTTTCTCCTTTTGAACAATCAAATTTACCGGGATTTCAAGCCGTACCGATAACCCTCCCTCGGAACGATTGATCAATTCGAATTTTTGATTTTCGCCATATAGCTGCCCGAGCCGTTCTTTGGTATTTTTTAAACCTATTCCCTTTTGTAAAACCTCCTGTGGATCCTCCAAGAGTCCGGGGCCATCATCGCTGACCTTGAGAACAAGGACCTGGTCTTTCAGGCGGCCGACAATGTGAATCGTTCCTGCTCTGGAAAATGGAGCGACTCCATATTTTATGGCGTTTTCGACAAGCGGCTGCAAGATCAAATTGGGGACAGAGACTTTAAGTGCATTCGGTTCGATATCAAAGTGCACAATGAGCCGTTCTTGAAACCTTACCTTTTCTATATGGAGATAGTTTTTGAGAAAATTGATTTCTTCGCTGAGCAATACCTCTTGTTCATCTGAACTGTCGAGGGTGATTCGTAAAAAATCGCTCAGTTTCGTAACCATGGCGTCAGCGAGATCAACATCTTTATGAATCAGGGCAGAGATGCTATTTAATGTGTTGAACAAAAAATGCGGTTCCAGCTGCATTTTCAATAATTGCAGTTGTGATTTTGTGAGCTGAGATTCAAGTTGAAGAGTACGCACCTCTTTTTTTCGTGTATCGATATAATATTGAACGGCAAAACTCAAAAGAACGATAAAGCAATAGACCAAATAGTTACCCAGGAAATTAACGACAACCACATCCCCAATATTGGTAAAGAAAAAGGTCGGGGTGATATTGGAGCGCAGAGGAAGTGACATGATATAATAGATTACAATTTTAGCGGCCGTTATGAAAATACCCAATAACAACATTACGGGAACAGATCGATAGAGTTGCCACTTTGGTAATATTAAACGGGTCAGAGAATAGACAAGCGGCATAAACAAAAACCAGGGAGCCCAATTGGAGAAACTCCAAAAGAGCTGTATCCAAAAGGAGGTCTCTATATTCTGAGCCTGATAATTCAGAAAAGTTTCAATGGCGCTGAAAAAGGTAAGAATCAGGCAGAAAAGAAGCAATAATCCCCATATTTTTGGCCGTTTGCTCATGATATCTGCTCCTGAAATTGATTAACAGAGACATAATCACTACAATGTACAGATCTGAATTTTAAAAGCAACATTTTTTGTGACATCTGCATAGATTATAGTTTACCCCACAACCTCCTTTTGGCGTTTTGAAGCACCGAATTTTCATGGTTTTCCCCTTAAATATTTTTACCTTATGCAGGAGGATTATTCTGATGCAATCTCTGCAAGAATTAAGTCAAAAACGTCAACAATTTTTAAATGCCCTGAAAGAAAATCGATTTCGATTCAAAGATCTGCTTGTCGGCAATTATGAGAACCCTGCTCATTTTATCTATGAACTGATTCAAAACGCAGACGATGCCGGTGCATCGAAAATTCATTTTAATCTGGCAAAACATGGACTGGAATTTACACATGATGGTCGTCCCTTTGAGCTGGCTGACGTTCAAGCCATAACGTCCATAGGGATTACCACCAAAAATAAAGAACTGAATCAGATCGGCAAATTCGGAGTAGGCTTTAAATCCGTTTATGCAATCAGCCGGACTCCCCGAATACAATCAGGATCGTTTCATTTTGAAATCCATGATTTTGTACTGCCCGTGGAATTGCAGGCCAAGATTACCCCCGGGGCTGATACAAGCTTTTTCTTTCCCTTTGATCACGAATTCAGATCAAAAGAAGATATTCACAGGCTGATTTTGCACCCTTTATGGTCATTAACTCCTCATGTTTTGCTGTTTTTAAATCATATCAGCCATTTTTCTTGGCAAAGCGATACGGATGGCGAAAAATGGGAGGTCGAATCCCGTTCCCCTTGTCAAGAATTCACTGTCAAAACAATTTGCAACTCAAAAGCGAGCTTTCGATTTTTATTACTGGACGACACGCTCGAACATTTGGATGGCAAAACCACTGCATATAGTCTGGCATTTCTCTTAAACAAAAACAAACTCTGTGCCGATCCCGATGCAAAGTGGTGTGCATTTTTACCCACTGAAAAGCCCAATCCTTTGCCGTTTTCCTTGCATGGAGATTACCGCACGACACCGAACCGTGAGCAGATTCCCCTGCACGAGTCGATCAACCTGAAAATCTTACAAGCAAGTGCCGATCTTTTTGGCAACAAACTCGGTGAATTGACTCACAAGGGGTATTATGATCCAACCCATCTGGATGTCTTGCCCATCGACAAAACCAAAGCAGACCAGGATGCTGTCTATCGTCTCTTTTATGATGCCCTGACCAAAGCCCTTAAGGAAAACGCCCTGCTGCCGGATGAAAATCACAATTTGCATTTTCCAAAAAATCTGGTTGCCGGTCAGGATAAGGAATTGATCGAGCTCTTTGATGCAACCCGTTTATCTTACATCAACAAACAAGGGTGGTTGAACCCCCTGCTCTGCAGCTCTTCCCGAATCCGTTCGGCACTGCCGGATATCGGAGTCGAATGGCAGAAACCGGAAACCTTGTTGGCCAAAATAGAGCTGTCGTTTATACAGCAGCAACCAGATGGATGGCTCGTAAAACTGTACAGATATCTGTTTTCAAGACCTGAATTATGGCACAAGTCCAGCCGGTCCGCCATGCCCTTGTTCAGATATCTGCCCATTCTGCGACTGGAAGGTGGGCGGCATGTGCACCTGAATCAGGCCGAAAATGAGATCAAGTGCTATTTGCCCCCACCCAAAAGATCCACCACTCTGCCCATCATCAAACGGTCGATATGCAGGGATTCTAAAAGTCGTCACTTTTTGAAAAGATTGGGATTGAATGAACCCGATACCATGGCTGAACTCAATCTTTTATTGCAGAACTATGGCGATCCACAGAGCATTCAGTGGAAAAAATACGAAAAGGATATGCAACATCTGTTGGATCTGTACCATTCACTCGGGAGCCAACAACAATCGATCCTGGCCAAACGAATATCCGAATTTGCTCTTGTTGCAGCACATCATCCCAAAGAGGGAACATTATTGCAGTATCCGGATAAGGTGTATTGGCCCACAGAGACTCTAAAACAATATTTTCATGGCATGAATCGCTGGTTTGTGAAACAGCGACTGTTGGAGCGTTTTTCTCAGGATAAATTAATCCCTTTTTTGCATAGACTGGGCTTGCGCCGTCTTCCACGTAGAATACCCGTCGAGAACGATCTTTCTGACAGCGAAAAGAGAGACCTGAGAGAGGGTAAATGGGTTATTGACAGAGAACTATATATTCATGATTATCAACTGGATGGACTGAATTCATTTTTGGATTCGATCACGCCATCAAAAAGTCTGCTCTTGTGGGAAATTATGCTAGAGATGGTACAGCTTTATCCAAAGGATTTTTTCGGTGAATATGCCTGGCTGGATATTCATAAAAAAAGCACTGCATTTCCGGCCGCTTTTATCAGACAATTGCGCCAAACCCCGTGGATAATGAACAAGGATGCTCAATTTTATACACCTTTAGAAATCGATCTGGATCATCTTTCACCCCAATACAAACAACCAGAGCCGGAATGGATACAATTGGCAGATCTTTTAGAAATGGCCACGCCCACAATACTTTCCGCGCAAGAGCGCAGGAAATTGGCGTTGATTAAAGACGTTTCCCTAACAGAACTCAGATCTTTGCTGTCTTTACATAAAAAGAAAAAAAAGAACGCACAGGAATAAAGATCGTCTTGTTTTTGCCATAATAGACAGCACAATGGTAGATGTGTGTAGATGTCGTTTTAACCAATTCCTTGTCCGACCTCCTCCTCGGTTAAAGCCTCTGTCAAAGATCCCTTGGCAGAGGCTTTATTATTTTGAATAGACACATGATACCTCAAAAAAAATGCGACCCGAAAATCGGGCCGCATTAGCATCAAGAGAGGGGGGAGATTGTGCTGCTGTTATTCTATTCTAATTATCATAATAGAGAAAGAATTCATAAGGATGCGGACGTAATGCCAACTCGTCCAATTCATTGCTGCGCTTGTAATCGATCCATGCCTCGATCAAATCATCGGTAAACACACCGCCTTGTTTCAAAAAGTCGTTATCCGATCCCAATGCATCCAGGGCTTCACTCAAATTGCCGGGTACTTTGGCATGCTCTTCAAGCTCACCTTTCGTCATGTCATAAATATCGCGATCAAGCGGTTCGCCCGGATCGATCTTGTTCTGGATGCCATCGATGGCAGCCATCATCAGAGCGGTAAACGAGAGATAACCATTGCCACTGGGATCTGGGCAGCGGAACTCGAATCGTTTGGCTTTGGGATTACTATGATACATAGGAATGCGGACAGCTGCCGAGCGGTTACGCGCTGACATGACCAGATTGACCGGAGCTTCGAATCCGGGCACGAGCCGGCGATAGGAATTAGCCGTGGGTGCTGCAAAAGCAAGAATGGCAGCGGCATGTTTAAGAACGCCGCCGATAGCATAGAGTGCCAGATTACTCATTCCAGCATATCCATCACCAGCGAATAGAGGCTTTCCGTTCTTCCATAGGGACAAGTGGGTATGCATGCCGCTGCCGTTATCTTGAAAAATGGGTTTGGGCATAAACGTAACCGTCTTACCGTTGCGGCGGGCAACATTTTTTAT
>CAYNUX010000263.1:0-1114 GCA_964400115.1 uncultured Cytophagia bacterium | reverse complement strand
GCAGGGGTCAACGGAACAAGTTGGTATTCTGCCTGGCAATGGTAGAGCAGCAACATTTTTGATAATGTATTTAAACCACATCAATTGATCGCCCATCTTTAACAAATCAGTAAATTTCATATCGATTTCAGCCTGTCCGCCGGTACCCACTTCATGGTGATGAGCTTCCACCACGATACCGATCTTGCGCATTTCATTGACCATCTCGGTACGCAGATCGTGATACGTATCTGTCGGACTGACGGGAAAGTACCCGCCCTTATAACTCGGCTTGTATCCGAGATTGGGTTCTTCGATACGATTGGTGTTCCATGCTCCTTCCACTGAATCGATTTGATAAAATCCCATATTCTGGGTTTGGTCGAAACGGATCTCGTCAAATATAAAAAATTCAGGTTCCGGGCCGATAAAACAGGCATCGGCAATACCGGAAGACTTTAAATAATCCAATCCTTTAATGGCTACATAACGTGGATCCCGGCTATAATATTCCTTGGTGACAGGATCGATGATATTTGCGACAACAGAAACCGTTGGTTCTTTAAAAAAAGGGTCTATTGCAACAGAATCTGCAATGGGCACAGCCAGCATATCAGACATGTGAATTCCCTGCCATCCTCGAATAGAAGACCCATCGAAACCAACCCCTTCTTCAAAGGTATCTTCATCCCAGGTCTCGATCGGGAAGGTACAGTGCTGCCAGGAACCCAGCAAATCGGTAAATTTTAAATCGACCATCTCTGCATTGTGCCGCTTGGCGAATTCGAAAAATTCTTTCGGTGTCATGAACAACCTCCTATATTATCGGCAAGGCAGGCAAAAAAACCAATTTCAAATTTTGCCCTATCAAGAATGCTTTCTCCCATCAAAAGCAAAGCCTATGCCACAATTCAGTCATGACACATAAACAAAAAAAGACAATGCAAACAATTAAAAAACAAAATCTTAACCGAAATAAACCACAGCCGAGCGAAATCAAGAAAACATACAAAAATGTATGCTTTTAAACAAGAACAAACAAAAAAGTCAGAATTGAATATTTCATCCCTCCCTCACTTTTCATCACAACCTTGGAACGGCCATCAAGTGCATGGTTTTTAATCTATTAACCGCC
>CAYNUX010000262.1:0-5882 GCA_964400115.1 uncultured Cytophagia bacterium | reverse complement strand
GGGTGACATGTTTATTCAAAATATTTATATAAACATTTTTTCCCACATTTAATTACATCCATGATCTTTCTAAAAGACGCGGGTCTTTTTTCTGCAAATTTCTTTATTTTATTAATGGTTTCCATCCAATGAATTTTTGATCCACCCCATCTTTGCGTCTCGTTTTCTATTTCCATTTCAATATTCGAATAAAGTGAATCAACTATTGAATTTATCCGGCTCGAGGTCAATATAGTGTTTAAAAGATAGCACGTGCGGTTGCTGAAAAAAGTGCGGTATTTTTCACACTGGATAAGATTGAAAAAAATTTCATTATTTTCTTCAATAGATATCATATCGTGCAAAGAATTGATATCAGGAGTATTATAAAATGCACAATCTGCATCCCACATAAGCCAATTCCATTTTCCATCATTCTGGCTATCATAATAACAATAGATATTGCGGATTGGCCAATCCCAATTGTCACCAAACAGATTCAAAATATAATAATCAGTGAAATTTTCAATATTAACCAGATTTAGAGCTTTTTTATAATTCATATCTATGTTCAAATCAGAATTTTTAAAAAACTCGATGGTATTTAGCCAATGATCCAAGTTTCCCTCTTCTGCCACTGCATTATCCTTGATTAAATCTCCCTTTTCAAAATCGACATAATTTTTCAAAAATTGTTCATTTATTCTTTCGCTGCTCAGATAAATTCCCCAATATTGGCCATTCAAATACAAAATTACCGGAGATTTATGAATATGCGGATATCCTAATAAGCCATAAAGTTGATTCATCAAATGATCGCGAATCAATGACCAATTTTGGCGGATTGCTGTTCTATCGAATACCGAATCGTTACCACCGCTTGATAAAACCAAAACATCCTGAAAATGAGAATCCTCAAAATTCAAAACCTTTGAACTATATTGAACAGGAGGAGAAAAATAAACGCGAAAGCTTTTTTTGGGATATTGCCGGCTTATTCCACCATGAATTCTTATGGCACCGTCGGCATGAATGGCATTGATCCCGTTGTCATCAAAAAACGAAAATAAAGCAGGACGTTGCCACTCTTTTCCCCTATTTTGATAATTGGGCCGTAAAGAATCACTGCCTGTTACATAAATACCAGAGACAGGATCCCATAAATTGCCCGGAGGGGTGACCAGAGATACTATATTTAAAGATTTGCGGGGTTGTATGATATAGGATTGTGTGATAATATCACTCTTGAAATAATTCGGTTTTGTGCAGAATGCACGTATTACAGATGATTGTTTTATTAAAAGAGGCTTATCATATAAATCATCCTGCTCATCAGGAATGCTTCCATCCACTGAATAGTATATTTTACTGTTTGAATCCGTTGAACCGATCTGGAGGTTCACCGGTTCAGAGTAAATCCCTTCAGAGGGTGTAAAGACAGGTGAATTGACTTTACCATAACGTAATTGAGAATCAACATTTGTCAAGCCAGGAGACGGGTTTGATAAAAACCCCCATATTTCAAAACCAGCAGTGATTCTACCATATGATTTATCCGGGATTTGTGCTGAAAAAGTCACCGAATCGACTGTATTTAATTTTGCATCGTAAATGCCAATATATTCGCCGTCCTTATTCAATTTAAAATCCGCATGCATATTGGATATTTCACTGGAAGCTTGACCCGTGCCGTTTTTTCTAAAACATTCGCGAGCGACGCCCACACCTTTAATCGCAATCATTCCCCAGGAATCACGCATATCTAAATCATATATTTTCTCGCTTCCCATCGATGCAATTGTTTCTCTGGCCATTTTTGTGAGCGAATATGATGCGTCATCCTTTACGGAAAACACGACGATTTGTCCAACAGGCAATTGGTTTAAAAAAGTCGCCAAAGAATCACTTTCTTCACTAGATTTATATGTATCGAAATTCAAACTTTTAATCAATTCACCATGCCATGATAAAATTACTAGATTTATTCCCCGCTTATTTAAAGATCTGTTTTCACCATGAATTAAAATACGTGAATAATTGCCATCCACCAACCCCGCACTTTCGAATTGAATATCAAGGTCTGGGGGTAATGGCACAAGATCATAGGTCTTTCCAGAGGCCCAAATAACACAACAAGTTGATGGTGACAATAAAAATTCAGGAAATTTGAATTTGGTTTTCTTTTGTTTGTCATCGGTCAAATAATAGCCTTTTAAATTAAGGACCGTATCTGATGCGTTATAAATTTCAATCCAATCGGAAGATCTACCAAAATTATCTCTGATAATACCTGTATTTGATGCCATAAATTCCATGATTTTCAACTCTTGTGAAATCACACCATTATTATGAGCGAAAAACAAAAGCATAACTATCATTTGGCAATATACTGGCTTTATCATTCCCAGTCGACTAGTGTATCGAAACGGCATTTGCATATTGACCTCAAATTTACAAAACAAGGCTTACCTTGTCATTGAGATGATTGGTAATACCAAAAAAATGTGAATACATCTCACTCTTGTTCAACCTTATTTTTGCTCTTTAATCTTAACATGACCAACTCTGAAATTTACCGAACAAAAAACAAAATCAACAAATTACCAGGCGTACCGGTACGATGGGCGACAAGTACGGAAAAGCGTGACCGAACCCGCAAAGGATCCTGGCACCGCAGCTCTTGAAGCGTCTTTAGGCCCCTACAAAGCTGCCAGGCAAAAAATCTTTTGTAAAATGAAAAAAAAATCGGCTGCGGGGACAGAGCCGGAGCGGCCTTGCCTGCAAACGAGCAACGAATACCAACACATTCCATTTGTAGAAATAATTTAAAATGCATAATGTTTATTAAAATTCCAAGAATATTATGCTGTATTTCTTTTTCCAACTGGATGATACCATTTCGTTGAGCAAAAGATCCGGGACCCGATCAGCCTCTGATCATCTCTATCCCTATCACCGAAAATCGGTTGATTATCCAATTTTCATTTTTTGGGGAAACCCATCTCTCGCCACACAGAAAGTGATACGCCCATTCAGCCCGATTCATTCAATATCCCGTTATCCGCAAAAGAGTAATAGGAATCGCGGCCAATGATGAGGTGGTCAAAGACCTGGATGTCACAATAACGGCAGGCGGTGAGGATCTTGCGGGTGATTTGGCGGTCCTGGGTAGAAGGACTGGGGTCGCCACTGGGATGGTTATGACAGAGGATGACAGCCGCGGCAGCCATCTGCACGCTGGCCAGGATGATTTCGCGCGGCGAGACCACGCTTTCGCCCAGACTGCCCTCGAACAGCCGCTTGTGGGTGATCAGCTCCCCACGGATGGTCAAAAACAGCACGCGAAACTCTTCCCGGGTCAGATCACGCATACGCAGATGAACCAGCCGGTGCACATCCTCACTGCTCTTGATGATCTCTTTGGGTTGTCCTGATGTCTGACTGATGCGTTTGGCCAGTTCCAGGGCAGATTTGATCTGGGCGGCCTTGGCCAGTCCGATGCCCTTGATCCCCTGCAACACTTCGATGGGCTGACTGTCGATACCGCGCAGCCCCTTGAATTCCCGCAGCAAATGCCGGGCAATATCCACGGCCGTGCTCTTGCCGCTGCCCGTGCGCAGGATAATCGCCAGCAGCTCTGCATCGGCCAGCGCCTCGGGCCCGTGCGCCAGCAACCGCTCGCGCGGACGCTCCTGCTCGGGCCAGTCCGAGATACGGGTTTGATAGATCGCGCTATCCATGTATGAATATATGCGATTATATCGCAAAAATCAAGGATTAATTACGGGAACCTGCGTGCCTTTCCCTACATTCAGGCGCCAAAACGTGTTTTTATCGTCCACCTGCACCTGACCGTTGAGATTAAAATCTGCACTGCGATAGCCGGACGTTCCCACCTGTTGACGCCAGGTGATATTCTTGTCATCGACCTGCACCTGGCCGTTGTTATTCGCATCGCCGCTCCACATTCCATGCTGGCCGGTGGTGAGCTCTTTGGCGGCCAGGGGCATGCCATAGATATTGCCAGCCAACGACAAGTCAAGGAGGGTGATTTGTCCCGCAGACAGGGCGATTTTGGCTGCACTCATGATATCCAAGTGATTGCGTTGATGAAGCACGACAAACGCAGAGTCAGCAGACACCTCGAACCCGGCCAGGGGCACTCCCTGATGGCCAGCCCGCACCTCACCATTATGTGTCAAGAGCGCGCTCTGGTGGGCAAGAACAGGACCTGCGGCATCCTGCCGTAAAGAGATCCCGATAAAATCGGTCACATCCGGCAGGTGCGGCGGATAGAGTTTGGTGTCGCTGAACGGCGAAGTCAGAGGCAAAAATCCCTCCTGAACCAGATCGGTGCGCATGCGCAAAGAATCCACAAGAAAAGGTCCCTCGAGATAGCATTTAATCTGCAACAAAGCTCCTGCATAGCGCTGCAGGGTCAACACCCAATCTTCATCATCCGGCAACCTCAGAGTATGAACAAGACCGCCCTCAAAAAAACCGGCATCCAGGGATTCGCCGCTGCGTGGGTTGAGCCAATGCCCTTTGAAATGCCCGGATGCCCCGAGCAGATCCACCGAAACATGGGATGAATCAGGCACATAGACCAGATAAAAACTGTCCGGCTGACTGATACAATAGCCATCCAGGTTCACCGCGCCAGAATCAGGCGCAAGGCGATGAAACGGGACTCGGTTTTCGACAAAGTTTGCCAATATCGACATATAATGAGCACCCTGGGTATTCAGCTTGTCGAGCTGGATGATGCGTTCCTTGCCGGTATAGGTATAGATATTGCCAAAAGTCATATAGGCGCCGCTGGCCAACAGCGCCCAGGCCGAACGACGAACCTGTTCTGGTGTCTGATTATTGGGATAATAGAACGGATCCGCCGGGTCAGTCGGACCCTCATAACCAAATTCATCATTGCAGACCGGCAGACCAAGATCAAGATCAGAATCCTGAATAATGTGTTTGTTCAGCGTATCGACCGGACCCCAGATTTGTTGCATGAGATAATCCAGCCACGAGGAAAAAAGCGTATAATCCTGTGAATTGCTCTGGCCACCGCCAGGATGGATCGAAACAGGATGGTCATAAGGATCGATTTGTTCCAGGGTCCGGGCATGCAGATCGTAATCCGCCGGGGTCATGGTTTCGGTATATTCGCCTGACATGACCCAAATCACGTCATGGGCGCTATAGCGCGCCGCCACATAGCGCATAAAGCGGTCAAATTGAGATAACGTAAAATCGTCAAAGGTCTGGGCCCACACGAACACGATTCCAGCCACGATCCCCTTGTCATTGAGATATTCGATCCGTTTGTCCACCCAATCGAAAAATCCCGGTTGCAGCCGGTCGAGATCACCATCTCCCGGCCACAAGGCGCCGCCTTCATTGATGGTGCTGTCATAAACCGTATGTATGACGCCATAGATCATATTGAATCCCTGGGAAGCCCTGGCATCGACATAGGGCTTGAAATGGGTTTCAAAGGGCGCATTCTTGCTGCGGAACATGCGCCAACAGGTATCACCGAACCTGAAAAACGGCATTCCGCTTTGACGGTAAAAGTGTCCGTCCCGGACGGTGAGGAAACCGGGGTGATCACTGCCATAGGCTTGTACGGTGAACGATTTGCCATCCAGCTCTGGATCGGCCGACGCTGTGGTCACGATCCAGGGTCCAGCTGCTGTCGGAGCGAATCGCAGCTTCCAGCCATTGTCGCCGACCCAAAAGCCTTGCAAATAAATTTCTTCTCCGCCCGGCCCAAGATATTGGGCATCCACCTGAACTTGCACATAGGGATTGTCAAAAGCACTGCCACTGAGCAGGATATCGAGGGGTTCATAGACGTTGGTCTCATATTCCACAGGCTGATCCATGACCGTAATCAGATC
>CAYNUX010000261.1:0-5948 GCA_964400115.1 uncultured Cytophagia bacterium | reverse complement strand
GATCTCGCATCAGGAGGTGGCACGCGTCGCCCGCGAAACCGCACCCAGGGTGGAAAAGTTACTCAACGCGCTGATCAAAGAGTGGCCGGAGTAGGTTCTGATTCTCGAGCAAAGACGCGGAGCAGAAAACTCTCGCAGAGGCACTGAGAAAAAAACTCTCGCAGAGGCGCTGAGAAAAAAAAGAGAGAATCGCAGAGAAAGAATGAATGCAAAGACTGGTATTCACAATATAATGTAAAATTTGATTTTCTGCTTTTTTGTTCGTTTTTTTCTCTGCGATCCTTTGCGTTCTCCGAGTTCTCTGCGTTGAGCAACGATATAGAAATAGAAAAAAGTTGATATAGAGAAAGCATAAAAAATATTTTGCAATTTTTCTTGATGAGCATAGGAGTCCGTTATGGCGAAAATCGGGATTATCGGTGGGTCGGGGTTGTACAATATCGAGGGATTCGAGCAACGGGAATCGGTGCGGATCGAGACACCGTTTGGCGAACCGTCCGATATCATGATCACCGGCGAACTGGATGGGCAGTCGATATACTTTTTGCCCCGGCACGGCCGTGGTCATCGCATCCTGCCTACCGAGGTGAATAACCGCGCCAATATCTATGCCATGAAAGAGATGGGTGTGGAACGGATCCTTTCGGTCTCTGCTGTGGGTTCATTCAAACCCGAGTTAAAACCGACCCATTTTTGCGTGATCGATCAGTTTGTCGACCGTACGAACCAGGCAAGACCCAATACCTTTTTTGGTGATGGCATTGTCGCCCACATCCAGTTTGCGCACCCGCTGTGCCCTGAATTGCGCAAAGTGATCTATCAATCCGGACAAGCCATTGCCGCGCCCATGCATATGGGCGGCACGTATGTGAATATGGAAGGTCCGGCTTTCTCTACACTGGCAGAATCGATGCTCTATAAATCCTGGGGTATGGATGTCATCGGCATGACGCAGATGAATGAAGCCAGGCTGGCCCGGGAAGCCGAGATCTGCTATGCGACCCTGGCGATGGTCACCGATTACGACTGTTGGTACGAGGCAGAAACCGGCATGACCGTCTCTGTGGAGGCTGTGCTCAAGGTGATTCAAAAAAATGTGGAAAATGCCAAAAAGCTGATCAAAAAAGCTGTGCACCATGTCGGAGAGTTGAAACGCGAATGTTCGTGCAAGAATGCGCTTGAAAATGCCATTCTCACCTCCAGAGAGTCCTGGCCCGAAAAAACCCTGGATCATCTGGGACCTATTATGGAAAAGTATCGTTAACAAATTTTAACCCAGAGAACAAGAACCCTAATGCAGATCAAAAGCCTTAACGCAGAGGCGCTGAGAAAAAAAAGAGAGAAGCGCAGAGAAAAAATGAATGCAAAGACTGGTATTTACAAAATGATGTAAAATTTGATTTTTTTCTGTTTTTCTTGTTCGTTTTTTTCTCTCTCTGTGATCCTTTGCGTTCTCTGCCCCTCTGCGTTGAGTGATGAGGCTGAAAAGAGCAAGATCCTTAAATTGATGATAAATACTAAACTCTAACACAAGAACAACGATCATGTATTCTCAACACCCTGAAAAACTGAAACTGCCCGAGCTGGAAAAAGAGATTCTGGAATTTTGGGAAAAACACCATATTTTTGAACGCAGTGTACAGGAACGTGATGCCAACAATCCCTATGTCTTTTTTGAAGGCCCGCCCACAGCCAATGGCCGGCCGGGAATTCATCATGTGATTTCACGTGCGGTCAAAGACGCAGTCTGTCGCCTCAAGACCATGCAAGGATATCGCGTGGAACGCAAGGCCGGATGGGATACACATGGCTTGCCTGTGGAAATCGAGGTCGAGAAAAAACTCGGACTCGACGGCAAAGAACAGGTCGAAAAATATGGTGTGGCTGAATTCAATGCCCAGTGCCGCGAGAGCGTATGGGCTTATAAACAGGAATGGGATGAGCTGACCCGCCGTATGGGCTATTGGATCGATCTCGATCATCCCTATGTAACTTACACGAATGACTATATTGAATCCATCTGGTGGATTCTCAAGGAATTCTGGAAAAAAGATCTAATCTACCAGGGACACAAAATATTGCCCTATTGTCCCCGTTGTGAAACCCCCCTGTCAAGCCATGAAGTTTCTCAGGGATACAAGAATGTGGATGATCCGTCGATTTTTGTCAAAGCGAAAATCAAGGATCAGGACAATACCTGTTTCCTGGTCTGGACCACCACGCCCTGGACGCTGCTGTCCAATGTGGCACTGGCACTGAATCCTGATATCACCTATGTCAAGGTCAAGCACAATGCGCAAGTTTTGATTCTGGCCGAGGATCGTCTGGATGCATTGCAGGGTGAATATGATATCGTGGAAAAATACAAAGGCAGTGATCTGGCGGATATCGATTATGAACCGTTTTTTGACTATGTGCAGCCCGAAAAACGCGCCTATTATACGGTGCTGGGTGATTTTGTCACCACCACCGATGGCTCGGGCATCGTGCATATTGCTCCGGCTTTTGGTGAAGACGATTATCAGATCGGACTGAAATACGATCTGCCGGTGGTGCAGCTGGTAGATAAGAGTGGTCAGTTCACTCCCGAGGTCACGCCCTGGGCCGGGGTCTTTGTGAAAAAGGCGTATACTGACATCATCATCGACCTGAAAAAACGCGATGTGTTGTATCGCAAGCAAAAGATCACCCACAGCTATCCCCATTGCTGGCGCTGTACCACGCCGTTGCTCTATTATGCGCGTAAATCGTGGTACATCCGGACTACCCGTATCAAGGATCATCTTATCGCCAACAATGCCAAAATTTCCTGGTATCCCAAAGAAGTGGGTGAAGGCCGTTTTGGTGAATGGCTGGAAAACAATGTCGACTGGTCATTGTCGCGCGATCGTTTCTGGGGCACCCCGTTACCTATCTGGCGCTGCCAAGAGTGCGATCATCAGGATGCGGTAGGAAGTATCGAGGAGCTCAAAGAACGGGGCCAGAATGTGCCTGACAATATCGATCTGCACAAACCGTTTGTCGATCATATTGATCTGACCTGCGATAAATGCGGCGGTCAGATGAAACGGGTGCCCGAGGTGATCGATGTGTGGTTCGATTCCGGAAGTATGCCTATGGCCCAGTGGCATTATCCGTTCGAAAACAAAGAGATCTTTGAGCGCAGTTTTCCGGCCGATTTTATCAGCGAAGGTGTGGATCAAACGCGTGGCTGGTTCTATTCACTATTGGCCATCAGTACCATGCTCTTTGACAAGCCCGCTTATAAGAGCTGCCTGTCTCTGGAAATGATCCTGGACAAAGAAGGTTTGAAAATGTCAAAGTCCCGCGGCAATGCTGTGGCTCCATTCGAGTTTCTGGACAATCAGGGTGCCGATGCCCTGCGCTGGTATCTGCTGACAGTGAGCCCACCCTGGTTACCCACCCGGTTCGATCCCGAAGGGGTGGTCGAGGTGGTGCGTAAATTCCTGGGTACGCTGACCAATACCTATTCGTTCTTTGCCATGTATGCCAATATCGATCAATACGAGTACAAAGCTGACCAACGCATTCAGGTTCAGGAACGATCCGAGCTGGATCGGTGGCTCTGTTCGACCTCGAGTTCGTTGACACAGCATGTCAATGATAGCCTGGAAAAAATGGATCTGACGCGGGCGACACGCGCCATCAGCAATTTCGTGCTGGAAGATTTGTCCAACTGGTATGTACGCCGTTCCCGCCGGCGATTCTGGAAGTCGGAAATGGGCCATGACAAGCTTTCGGCCTATCAGACCCTCTATGAATCGTTGGTAACCGTATGCAAATTGATGGCGCCCTTTGCGCCGTTTGTGTCCGAAGCATTGTTTCGTGATCTGACTGCCGGGGGTGAGGATGTGATCAACAGCGTTCATCTGCAACGGTTTCCTCAGGCCGGTGAAGCGCCGCTGGAATACCGCGACGAAATGCTAGAGACGCGCATGGATCTGGTGCGGCGGGTGGTGTTTATCGGACGCTCGCTCCGCAATGATGCCAGCATCAAGGTGCGTCAGCCCTTGCAGACTCTGTTTGTGGTGGCCAAGAATGAAAAACGTCGCAACCTGATTGCAGGCATGGAAACATTGATCGGCGAAGAATTGAATGTGAAAAATATAGAGTTTGTGGAACAAGAAGGGGCTCTGCTGCGGCGCAAGGCAGAACCGGTGTTTCGAAATCTGGGACCAAAGTTCGGCAAGAACGTCAATGCTGCGGCCAATGCCATCAGAGAGCTGGATGAAGCTCAGATCGATGAGCTGCTGCAGACCGGTACGCTGAATTTGGAATGGGATGGGTCCACAGCCACTCTGGCCAAAGACGATGTACAGATCGATACCGAGAATCGCGAGGGTGTGGTGACCGGCGCTGAAGGCGATTTGACTGTAGCGCTGGAAACAATTATTACGCAAGATCTGTTATACGAAGGTCTGGCCAGAGAGTTTGTCAACCGGACCCAGAACATGCGCAAGGATGCCGATCTCCAGGTCACGGATCGCATCAGCGTGTGGGTCGAGGCCACAGACGATATGACCAAAGCGATCGAACAAATGAAAAAATATATCTGTAATGAAACCCTGTGTGAAGACTTGCGACTCGGACAAAAAGGTGGTGATGTACAAAAATCGTTTACCATTGGCGAGCAAGAGGTCCACATCGGGTTGTCCAAGGTGTAATGATTCGGTGAGGAGGACGAGGACGAATGACAAAAGAACAATTGCAAGCATTAAAGGATATGATTCTCGCAAAACGCGAATCACTGGAACGATCCATGACCAGGGATCGCGATTCCAAGGATGATGATTCTGATGATTCTTATGAGCGTCACGCCTTTCATATGGCCGACGCCGGCACAGACACCATGAATCGTGAACAACAATATTTTTTTGCTGCCCGCGAAGGCGTGTCCATGAAAGCGCTCGATGAAGCATTGGAACGCATCAATGCCGGTGATTATGGCATGTGCGAGTTTTGCGGTGAGGATATCCCTTTTGAACGGCTGGAGGCGGTACCGGACACCAAGTCTTGTGTGCCTTGCGCCAGTCAAAATGAACGCCGACGATAAATTCTAACATAATGGAAAAATCAATGAAGCATATTGGCCTCTTGTGGATTTCCCTGATAGTGCTTATATTGGATCAGATCACCAAATGGATCGTCAAAGTCAATATGGATCTGTATGAATCGATTCGTGTTTGGGGATCATTCTTCAAGTTGACTTATATCGAGAATCCGGGTATGGCGTTTGGCATTCGGTTTGGAGACAATACGTTTTTCACATTGTTTGCGATCATTGCCAGCATTGCCATTTTGATCTATATGTTCAAGATGAAAGGTGAACATCCGATAGCCCGTACCGCCATGGCTTTGATTTTCGGCGGGGCCATGGGCAATTTGGTCGATCGGATTCTGCGCGGCAGTGTGGTGGATTTTTTGGATTTTGAATTTTTTGATATAAATTTACCTGCATTCAAATTGTTGTTCATCGAATTTCCGGGCTATTACCTGGATCGCTGGCCGGTTTTCAATGTGGCGGACATGGGGGTCACCATTGGCATGCTGATCCTGCTGGTGTTCGTACTATTTGAAAAAGAAGAACAACCGGCCGATGAACCACAATCAGACTTGGTCCACTAGACGGGGAGCGAGGGAGCATCCGTGAATGATTAACCTGACCGGGATCTTGAATTTCGGTCAGAGTCCTGCCACTTTGATTTCGCAGCAAAATCCCCAAAAACCTATCGAGGAGCGAACCGACTATGGCTGCGTCGTTGCGTGTGTTGATCATCCAAAACAATTCTGACCTGACCGACATGATCGTCAGCAACCTCTCCAAAGCCAAATTGCTTGCCCAGTGGGAGAGAGTGGGCAAGGACTGGCAATCCGCCCTGAGATCGGAAGAGCGTCGTGTAGGGAAAGAGTGTAGATCTCGGTGGTCG
>CAYNUX010000260.1:0-5977 GCA_964400115.1 uncultured Cytophagia bacterium | reverse complement strand
ATGCGAGAAAGATTTCAAACATTTTTATAATGAATACTCCTCGTCAAGAGAACCGCGAATGTACAGGAATATATTTTTGTCAAGACAACCGGCACTTTGTATATTGTTCTATTTGCATTTATTCGCGTCTATTCGCGGTTCAAATTTTAAGATGTCAAACCGATCAACCCTTATACGCTCTGGCCTGAAAGTTAAACACCTCTGATTCTGTACGGGCATCTTTCAGGATCGTTTGTATCTTTTCGACCCTGTCAGGATGCTGATTGGCAATGTTATTTGTTTCTCCGATATCCTTGCTCAAATCGTACAGCTCGATTTCAGCATCACCTTGAAAAACATTATATTTGACCCCCTTCCACTGGCCCATGCGCACGGCTTGCCGTCCTCCCCTTTCATGAAATTCCCAATAGAGATAGTCGTGCACTTTTTGTTCTCCTTGACCAGTCAGCGTCGGCAGAAATGAGACGCCATCGTTACTCAGTGGTTTTCCATATGCAACGATTTCCGATACTGTAGGCATGAAATCCCAAAAGGCGGAGATATGATCCGTGGTCTGTCCCGGTTTGATTTTGCCGTCCCATCTCACGATCATAGGCACTCTGATACCGCCCTCATACAGATCCCGTTTGTATCCTTTGAGGGGGCCATTGCTGTCAAAATAATCGGGATCTGCCCCGCCTTCGACATGGGGGCCGTTATCCGAAGAAAACACAATGAGGGTATTTTCCAATAACCCTTGCTGTTCCAGGGTGGCCACGAGTTCACCCACCTGGACATCCAGCACATGGATCATGGCAGCGAATGCAGCATGGCATTCATCCTGAGAGCCATAGCCGCCCTTGCGGTAGCCCGGCCCCTCATCTTTGCCCTGATACTGTTTTTCGGGCAGAAATTTGTCCCGGTATTTCTGCATTACCTCTTCGGGGGCAAACAGTTCGGCATGGGGAATCAGGGATGAATAGAACAGAAAAAACGGCGTGTCGCTATTTTGCCGAATAAAATTGACTGCTCTTTCATGAATCAAACTGGGACCGTACACCCCGGTTTTAAAGCCACTGTTTTCCTCAATAACGACTTTTTCCTGATTGTGCCATAAATAATGCGGGTAATAGTGATGGGCGAGTCGCTGGCAATTGTATCCAAAAAACTCGTCAACGCCCTGGTTATTGGGATCCCCCTCAGAGCCCGGGTAACCAAGACCCCATTTGCCAAAGACACCGGTAGTATAGCCGGATTGTTTGAGCATTTTGGTCAGGGTAAAGGTATCTCCGGGCATAGGCCATTGTCCCTCAGGCTTCACTTCCTTGTTACCCCGGACAGGTGTGTGACCGGTATGCAAGCCGGTGAGCAGGGCTGAGCGCGATGGCGCGCAAACCGTGCTTCCTGAATAGTGCTGGGTGAACATCAGTCCTTTTTCGGCCAGCTTGTCGATATTGGGCGTGGAAAACTTTTTCTGACCATAGCAACTCAGGTCGCCATAGCCCAGGTCATCGGCGAGGATAAAAATAATATTCGGTTTGGCTGTTTTGGGAGATGGTTGACAAGCCGTGTTGAAAAAGGCTGTGGCAGCCAATCCGGTACAGGTTTTTTTGATAAAGTCTCTGCGATTCATAGGTCATCCCTTTGTAAAGTTTGTGTATCACTGTCTGCATGGCCCACAGAGCAAGAATTGTGGGTTTACAATGTCCATCCTTCACGATAGTCTATATGCAGCAGTTCATTGGCCGCATCATTGTTGTTGAATTTCCCTTGTTTGGCATCATATTCAAGAACCTGATCTTTCATGCGAATCGCGAGTACACCGAGCAGCACCATCTCCGTCAGGGGACCGCCATAATCAAAGGTCGAGCTGGCCGGATTTCCGTCTTTGCACGCGCGAATCCAGTCTCCGACATGACCTTCTGTGACACGCGGAATGGTTTCAGGCGGTCTTTGATAGGCCTGCATTTTTGCTTCCGGCACGATACGCAGACCGCCGGCGCCATGAGACCCGTGCATCATTGCACCCTTTTCGCCAATGATGAATGCTCCGCTGCCGGGGAAATTGCGTCCCGGTTCAAACCCTTCAGGAACCTGGGGTCTGAGCCTGCCGTCATACCAGGTCAGCTTGACCGGCGGTTTATTGCCGCGAGCAGGAAAATAATAACGCACGATCGATGCCCTGGGATACGTCTGCGAGCTCACCTCTTCCTGCCAATGAGTGGAGGTGGCGCTGATGGTCTCCGGCATGCCGAGGTCGAGAGCGTAAAATGCCGGATCCAGGATATGGCACCCCATATCACCCAAAGATCCGGTTCCAAAATCGATCCAGGAGCGCCAACTCATCGGGCAATAGAGCGGGTGATATGCCCGCCAGGTCACTGGTCCCAGCCACAAATCCCAATTCAGGGTATTCGGCACCGGCGGTGTTTCTTCGGGCTTGGCTTGAATGAGAAAGTCTGACCAGGGATTACCACCCACAGGCCGGTCCGTCCAGGCATGGACCTCGGTGACATTGCCGATGGCCCCGTCATCGATCCATTCTTTAAGCAACCGGATATGCTCTGAAGAGTGGCCCTGATTGCCCATTTGGGTTTGAATCCCTTTATCGCGGGCGGCTTTTGTAATGGTACGGGCTTCCACGATGGTATGTGTCAAAGGTTTTTGGCAATAGATATGTTTGCCCGCCTCGATCGCCTGAATGGTCGCCACAGCATGGGTATGGTCCGGTGTGGCGATCACCACCGCATCGATATTATCCTTTTCTTTATCGAGCATCTGCCGAAAATCCTGATAAATAGCCGCCCGAGGATGACGTTTAAATGTCTCTGCTGCCCGCTCAAAATCCACATCACAAAGTGCAACGATATTTTCCTCTTTGCACTCTTTGAGATTGCTTGCGCCCTGCCCTCCGACGCCGATACCGGCGATGTTGAGTCTGTCGCTCGGAGTCTTTTGATTCGGTCCACCCAAAACGTGTCGGGGCACAATGCTAATGGAAGCTAAAGTGGCCAGGGTTGATTTGGTGAATTGTCTTCGGTTCATTCATACTCCTTCCCAAAATGGTTGCTCTTTCCTGTAAATATATAATATAAAAAGGAAAAATACGACATGAAAACAAAAAAACATTTTTAGTTTTTAACCCTTTCAGGTCTGGACGCAACTAAAAAAATAATCCTATCCTCAAATCCTCAAAAGATTCTCATCACCTGCGACTCACCGTCCTAAAACCCGATTCCAAACCCAAAAATATAAATCGATATTGAATTAAACGTGTAATAATTCTATATTAATAAAGCCCCTTTCAATGAATGCACTTGATCTGTACACGGCTCTTGCCTGGGGCCGTTCGGATGAGGCCTTTGATAACGCAGAATGATCTCGATAAAAGACATTCGTATATTGCTCGATGGTTCAATCCCAGAACTGGAGTGTGGATAAATGCAGGTATTCACCCGGTAACCAGTACAGGATTGGCTATTCCCGCTTTTCCGGGATCGGTCAGTAATTCCAGAGAAGATTGGGTCTTTGTCTTTCAAGAAGAATCGAAATAATTCGCAAATTGACACTGTTCTTGATGTTAGAGAAAAAATTTATACACAAAAAAAACCTTTTTACAGGAGTTCAAGATGAAAAAAATCCTATTGGTTTTGTCCCTTGTCTTTCTGCTCAGCTGTGCAAGTGACCCCTCTTCTTTTTCCTTTGTTTTTATGACAGACATTCATGTGCAGCCCGAACTGCGAGCCAGCCAGGGATTTCAGCAAGCGATTACCAAGGTCAATGAGATGAATCCCGATTTTGTGATCACCGGTGGAGATCTTATCTATGATGCTCTTGATGAGACCTATGGCCGAGCTGACAGTTTGTACAAGATTTATCAGACCAATAGTCGCTTATTCAATATGCCCGTCTATAATACCATCGGCAATCACGAAGTATTTGGAATACGCCAAAAAGGCGGCATTTTACCGGACCACCCACAGTATGGAAAAAATCTTTATTTAAAGAGGCTGGACAAAGAATCCACCTATTATTCCTTTGATCATAAAGGTTGGCACTTTATAATCCTGGATGCCATCGGTTTTACACCTGAACAGAATTATTTTGGATATATTGACAGCACACAGCTTGCCTGGATTAAAAAAGATCTTGAAACGGTATCTCCTGAAACACCTGTGGTCATATCCCTTCATATTCCTCTGGTATCGGTGTTTGCTCAAATGCGGGAAGGGGCCACAGCGGCATTATCAGAGACAGCTGTGGTGAGTAACTCAAAAGAGGTTCTGGATCTCTTTAGCGATCATCATCTCAAACTGGTTTTACAAGGACATTTGCATATCGTAGAAGAAATCATCTACAAAGACATTCATTTTATCACAGCTGGAGCGGTGTGTGGTGCCTGGTGGAAGGGAGCACGGGAAGGGTTTCCCGAGGGATTCGCTCGCATAGACGTTAGAGGAGATGATTTTGATTGGTCTTATGAAACGTTTGGATGGCAGGCAAACACTGAAAATCAATGATCGATCTGGGGCCAATAAAGCCTGGTAATAACCAGGCTTCCGGCCGAACCGGTTCTATTGTAACGGCACAGAAAAATACTTGTTATCAGACAGGAATTATTCATACATTCAAACTCGGTAAATATTTTTCTTTTCTCGTCTAAACTCACTTATCTCTTGCTCGCACCTTACTGTATTTGCCGGAAAACCAGAAAAAGCACAAACAGAACAACTCGAAGCAAATATATTGTGATTAACACTTGAATAATGGGTAATTACACCATGACAACATTCTTTTGGGAGGCATCATGGCAAACTGGCGACCATTATCGTCAGATGAAATCCAAGTTCTCGAACAAAACCGTTGTCAGGCCGAGGATTGGACTCTTTTAGAGGTCGAACAGGAATTTGATGCCACCCGTATTCATAGCACCTCATTTTCCGGCAAGGTACAGATAGGCAGCAACCTCGGGGGCATGACTCTCGATAATATCGAGATCCGTTCGGAAATTCGCAATAGTACGATCAAAGACTGCCGAATTGGGCAAAATGTCCATATATCGAATGTTTCCGGCGGACTGGTTAACTATGATATTGCAGATGATGTCTTGATCCAGGATGTGTTTTCTCTGATTTCGCAACCCGGGACAAAGTTTGGGGACGGGACGCAAACCAATGTCATGAATGAAGCCGGTGGTCGTACGGTCATATTATGCAGGGAGCTCAATGCGCAAATTGCCTATTTGCAAGCCATTCCCAAGCATGCTCAAAAATTCCAGAGTCAGCTGTTAAGAGTGATGCAACACACCTCGGATATTCCTTCTATGGGGGTCATCGGTCAGGGTGCAAGAATCAGAGCATGCCGCTATATAAAAGATACTCTCATTGGTGAACATACCATCATCGAAGGAGTCTCGGCACTGACGAATGGAACGATAAAGAGCTGTAAAGAACATCCCACTAAAATTGGTACCGATGTCATCATGAGACATTTTCTCATCGCCGAAGGCGCAGAGATTTGTGATGGCGCCATTCTGGAACATGTCTATGTGGGCCAGGGTGCAAAAATAGGAAAACAGTTCTCTGCTGAACACTCGCTCTTTTTTGCCAATTGTGACGGATTTCATTCTGAAGCCAATGCGATTTTTGCAGGACCCTATACAGTAACTCATCATCGATCATCACTTCTCATTGCCGCAATGTTTTCCTTTTATAATGCCGGCAGCGGCACCAACTTGAGCAATCATATGTATAAGCTCGGACCGGTTCATCAGGGTGTACTGGAGCGGGGGTGTAAAACAGGCTCGTCGTCCTATCTGCTTTTGGAAAGTCATATACCGGCATTTAGTGTCATCACCGGCAAACATATGAACAATATTAACATTCCGGATTTTCCATTTTCTCATTTGGCCGAAGAAAACGGAAAGTCAATCCTCATTCCCGGGAAAAATCTTTTTTCTGTTGGCACCCTCCGCGACGCGGATAAATGGCCTTTACGT
>CAYNUX010000259.1:0-6000 GCA_964400115.1 uncultured Cytophagia bacterium | reverse complement strand
CAAATGCACAAAAACTCCTTCTCTCCTAATTTACAGAGCTGTATTTATTGAATTTAAAAATGGCATATATTTTGCAATTATATCAAGAAACAAACAACAAGAGTGATCAATGAGAGTGATAATCTTGAGTTTGGCCGCAATCTTTGCACTAGCACTTGCCAAGATTCGGATCCTTTGACAATGGAAAAAACCGACACCAAATCCCAGATTGAAAATATGATTCAAAGAGTGGATAAAAGAATCAATACCCTAAAAGGACAGCTAGAAGTTGCAAAAGAGGAAACCAGGCCCGAACTCAGAGCACAGATACAATCTTTAGAGACCCGAAAAAGAGAGCTGATTGAAAGATTGAATGACTTGCCCACAGTGAATGAGAAAAAATGGACAGAATTCAAACAACAGATAGATCGACTAAACCAGCAAACTGAAGAACAATTGCAACGATTGACGAGCAATTTCACCCCAAGCTAGTCTCTTCCTCCGGGCCTCTGCAAACGCTGTTTGCAGAGGCTTTTTTCAGGACTAGGAATTGTTTTCCTCGACAGGTTTTACGGATCACCTGACACGGGTTGATCAGATAAAGAGGTATCGATAAAAACATTAAAATCATCCCCAAATTGAGCCAAAAATTCGACTGAATAGGCTCTAAAAATATAATATATAGGCAAAAGGATTACGGTACCCAGGTAAGGAATCGCGAGTATAATAAACCCGCAGCAACAGGTCATCAATCCCAGCATGATAATCGCAACAAAAATCCCCAACCATAAAAGAGCCACAATGATTGCATAAAGTAAAAAATAGCCAAAATATGCCCAGTGGATCGACAAAAAACGATTCCATGCCTCTGTGGCCAGAATGCGATGTTTATACATTACAGGAACAACAAATCCCGTCAATAAAAACTCGATATAGCTCGCGAGCAAAATGAGAAGAAAAAAGCAAAAACCAATTGAATAATCAAAAGAACGGGCCATTCTTGAAATTGTGAGTAATGCGAATGCAATTGTGACCAGGCAAACCAAACGAGAGATCCGAATAACGCGATGAATACGAGCGCGAGTCCCAAACGCCAGAAAAAAAGCGAATCACCCTGAGACTTGAACTGTTTCCATGGATCACCGATGAGCGCGCGCTGATGAACCACATTGTCCAGAAACATAAACTTTCCTCTGGAACTCACCCATAACAAAATGATGACAATTGCCAGGACAACGAGAACCCCGAAACCAATAAAAGCAGACCATCCGGGGTTATCGGTTAACCAGGCCCAGGCCTGGTAGGGAGAATTCAGGACCTCTCCCCAATTGGCGTTTTCCATATCCTGCGAAAATCGTCCACCATTCCCCCCTCCGCCATTACCATCCATTAAGGTAGCCAGAAAAGCCGTAAAACCGACTTTGAACCATACCATGATATCAAACGGCTTGAAAAGCGCTTGCTTCATTCGTTCCCACGCGCGTGAAAATGGATCGAATAATTGAATGGTCATAGCTCCCTCCTTGCAGGATGGTTTATTGATGCTACGAGACAAAGCAGAATAGGTTACCTGATAAAGGCACCAAATCATAAAAAGTTACAAGTTTTTAAGCAGAGGATCAAGGGAAAAGCTCATTATTTACGATCTGGTTCATTTTCGCTATTTTGTGCATTGATCGATAAAGGGTTAAAAACAATTTGTTTTTTTGTTCTTGTTTGTGTTTATTAATATTGTCAAACAGGAGTTCCCATGTCAAAAATTTCCAGACGGCATTTTGTCAAACAATCAGGGATTCTGACCCTGGCCGGGGTCCTGAGCTGGCGAGGCTGTACCCGTCATTCTCTGGATGTGGTCATAAAAAACGCCATGATCTATGATGGCAGCGGCAATGCTCCCTATAAAGCCGACATTGGCATTCAGGGGAATCGTATTGCAGCAGTGGGCTCCCTGGAAAATCATACAGGTAAAACCATCGATGCAGGTGGACAAGCAGTATCACCGGGTTTTATCGACGTCCATACGCATACGGATATCAGCTTACTGGTAAATCCAAAGGGGGAAAGCAAAATCCGTCAGGGGATTACCACAGAAATCGGGGGCAACTGTGGAGATTCGCCATTTCCTCTACAGCCAGAGCATTCAGAATCCATCAAATCCGAAATTGAACAACGATATCAAATCCAGGTCGACTGGACCGATACCGACGGCTTTTTGTCCCGTATCGAACAAAATGGCACTGCTTTTAATTACGTGACCCTGTTAGGCCATGGCGATCTGAGACGAACAGTGATCGGTATGGATAATCGTCCTCCTGGCTCTGGTGAGCTCTCTGAAATGCAAAATCTATTGCACGAGTCAATGGATCAGGGAGCATTTGGCATGTCGACAGGCCTGGAATACCAGCCCAGTTCCTTTGCGCAAAAAGACGAACTGATCGCTCTGTGTCAGGTCGTGGCTGAACGCGGAGGGATCTATGCCACGCATATGCGCAATGAAGATGTTACGGTTGAAAAAGCCCTGGCTGAAGCGATCGACATTGCACGAAAAACAAATGCAAACCTGCAAATTTCTCATCTCAAAGCCAGCCAGCAACGCAATTGGCACAAGCTTACCGGTCTATTGGAAAGTATCGCTTTGGCCAACGAGGAGGGTTTATCTGTGCATGCAGATCGTTATCCCTATCGAGCCTATGCCACAACGCTCAAGTTAATGTTTCCTGACTGGAGCCGGGAAGGCAGTGCTGATGATTTTGTGTCCAGATTACAAAATAAAACCCAGTGGAATAAAATCCGACACCATCTCAAAGATCGGGTTACTGCGATGGGGAGCTGGGATAGCGTTCTGGTTACCCGGGTCCATACCGCTGCCAACCGATCATTCCAGGGCAAGACCATACTGCAAATAAGCAATGAAATCGGGCAAGATCCCTATGCTTTTGTACGCCAGCTCATGATTCAAGAAAAAGGTAATGTTTCCATGTGTGGTTTCGGGATGAGTGAAGAAAACACTGAAAAAGTGCTCGCCTTTCCACTCACCATGCTGGGCTCGGATGGTACAGCGGTTGCACCTTATGGACTGCTGGGAAAGGATAATCCCCACCCCCGCTACTATGGCTCTTTCCCCCGGTATCTGGGATATTATGTCAGAGAACGCGGAATCATATCATTGCCGGAAGCGATTCACCGCATCACACAGCTGCCAGCGGAAAAATTCTCTATCAAGAATCGCGGACTCATTTCACCGGGCTATTATGCAGATCTTGTTATTTTTGATCCTCGGACGATAATAGATCGTGCGACGTTTACTGATCCCCATCAATATCCCAAAGGCATTGATAAGGTGATTGTAAACGGAACAGTTGTCGTGGATGGTGACAACCATACAGGCAACCTCCCGGGCAAGGTATTGAGAAAAGCCTGATAGTGATCATTTGACACGAGACAGAGCCCCCGGGGAACCTGCTGAACTCTATCCCTGGGGGGTATTGTTGGATCTATTTGACCATCCGACTAAAAAGTCAATCCGAATTCGAGCCGAAACCACTGTTGTTCTTTAACAAAAGTCCATTTTGCCTGTACAAAAGGTCGTACATTCGATCTGCGCAAGCGAGGTGTCTGCATTCCAATAAATGCATTCGCTCCGGTAGCTGTTTCATTGCCTTGATAGAGATCTGAAGGGACAACACTCAAGCCACCCCCAAAATAGAGAGCTCCGCGAGGGCGTCCGAAACGCGCATCGACATCTATCTGCCAAAGACTCTCGTGCTCGTAAAAATAGAAACACCCCCCCGGCACCAGGGTCAATGTTCGAGCCAGCGGGATTTGTACCTGTCCCCCCAGTGCCCAGACCTCATTATCGAATTCATAAGCACCTTTCAAAGCGATCCCCACTTGCGGTCCTGCTGCTACAGGTCGGCGCACCCCACCCCTCCGTCTCTGTGCCTGAGAATACTCTGGAGCTAATAATAACAGTATGAATAGTCCGGATAAAATCATTGATTTTTTCATTCTAACCTCCTGTTAAAGATGATTTGTCATTTTGGGCAACGAATCCCGTGCCAAAAAATAGATCTATTGTAAATCATTGAAAATATTGAATGAAAATCTATCCTCACAAAATGTCTGTACCCACACGTCCAAAGATTGTACATTTAGGTACATAACCGATTGCGCCTTGCAGCATTGAAACAAACCCTACCCTAAAAACGTTTGCAAAAATGGATATTTTATGTATTGTTAATCAGAGAATTTGTACCTGGATGTTTGACAAAAAGGTGGAGAAGGTACAAAAGAAGAAAAGCTTGTCAAATAAAGGTGGAAAACAATTATGCAAGTCGAACGTACGCGTATCGCGATTAAACCCAATCCCAAGAGAGTGCTCTTTCGACCGATTTATATCGATGAGCAGGATCGAATTTACAAAATTATTGCCAGAGTCATGATGCTGAGTGAATCTCAGGTTCATCAGGAATTGAAAAAGATCAAAAAAGAATTCGAGGGACGGCACCCCCATTACCTGGAAGATCTTGAAAACCGTTATAACCAATTTAAAAACTATGTCTTTACAGACACTCCTGTCACGGAGGAACGTAAATGGCTCATTGCAGCCCATTTCTCCCAGGAATATGCACCTGAAGCTGCGGCCTTGTTTAATCCCTCCTTGGTGTGGCATCCCGATCAAAGTGGTGTCCCGGAAAAGAGCAGACGCTTTATCCTCAGCTTGCGAGCCACTGGTGAAAGCCATATCTCTTCGATCACATTTAGAACAGGAATTATTGACGCGCAGGGCCAGATAAAACTCGATGCCCCTTCTTCATTTGTCACCAATCCTGATCCCATTCCCAATTCCAGCTATGAAAAAAATCTGTTTGAGAAAAAACTCTATGAACTGGGTGTGCATAACGATTATACTTTAAAACTGATGCAAAAACTACCGGAATACTTTACTTACGAGCAGTTGGAGCGTATCCTGGAAAGCGAATCCAAACAGCGGTCATTATATTCAGACATGGATCGTGAATCCTTTATCAATTCCATTCTCTCGCTTGCTCAGAGCAATTATGAAATCGACTTTCATTCGCATGAAGATCTGTCTGAGAGAGCTATTTTTCCGTCAACAGAGGCAGAAATCAAAGGTCTCGAGGATGCACGTTTTGTGGAATTTATCGATTCAGACCTCAGCCGCACTTTTTATGCAACCTATACAGCCTATGACGGCAATATTATTTTACCCCAGCTTCTGGAAACCAAAGATTTCAGACATTTTAAAATCAATACCCTGAACGGGCCTGCTGTTCAATACAAAGGCTTTGCACTGTTTCCACGAAAGATAAATGGTCAATATGCCATATTGTCCAATCAGGACAAGGAAAATATCTATTTAATGTTTTCCGACTATGTCCATTTTTGGCACGATAAAACGTTATTGGCCAGACCGAGGGGATCATGGGAGTCATTACAAATCGGTAATTGTGGATCCCCTATTGAGACCTCTGAGGGCTGGCTGGTCCTCACCTATGGAATGGGCCCGATGCGACGTGTTGCGATGGGAGCAATGCTTCTCGACCGGGATGATCCGCGTAAAATCATCGGTCGTTTGGATGAACCTCTGTTAAAACCGACCAATGGTGAGCGTGAAGGCTATGTGCCCAATGTTCTCTTTAGCTGCGGAGCTCAGGTTCACCATGATTATCTCATTATTCCCTATAGTGTCGCTGATTCTGCCTGTAGTTTTGCACGAATAAAGCTCTCGGTTCTGATCGAAAAATTGACCAAAAAAGAAAAACCGGCAAAAAAAAAGCCTGCAAAAGCCATTCCGCAACCATTAACCTGATTTTGTAACTGGCCTCTTGAGGCTTTCTTATTGTAGAGGCCAGATTATTTGCCCAAAGAATATGTCGTTATGGTTTTTCTATTCCCCCTAAAGGTTTTTCCTTGACTTTGGTAAACAGCGGGATTACATTTTGATTTCTATATGTTTATGTGGGCAAAGCAAGGAGTTTGCATGGAAAATGTATTTGT
>CAYNUX010000258.1:0-6011 GCA_964400115.1 uncultured Cytophagia bacterium | reverse complement strand
AACAGAGAGCCACATTTTTATCGCTCGCGGCTGCAATCTCTTTCGCATTCAGAACCCCCTTGGCGGTTTCGATCAGGGGCATGAGAAACGGTGGTGAGTCTGGTGATGCGTCGGGAATGCGCTCGAGGAGAAAATCATGCACTGCTTTAACATCATCGGCGGATTCACATTTGGGCACAAGAATGACGTCAGGCTGTGCGATGTGTATCACCTCGAGATCGTTTTTCCCGAAGGAGGAAAAAGGATTGATGCGCACAATACGTTCACTGGTATGAAAATCGACGGCCAGCAGACTGTTGCGTACCATATAGCGAGCATCATGCTTGCTTTCGGGCGCCACTGAATCTTCCAGATCTAGGATGATACAATCCGCGCCATAAAGTCCTGCATTGAGAGCCAGATCCGGTTGATCGCCTGGTATATACAATCTTGAGCGACGTAATCGCGTTTTTGTCAAAGATGGAAAAGCGATCTGTTTTGGGGGTAAATAGATCGCAATATCGATCTTTGCAAGGACAGCTTCAAGCCTGGCAAGAATCACATGATCCAGGGCTCCATGGTCCTTTAGCCGGACAATAGCCTGTTCGATGCTTGCCTTGAGCAGAGACTCTTTTACGAGATGGGTGATATGGGTACCAAACAGGGCCTTGACACTGCTTTGCAAATCGATGTGCAAAGCATCGCTTTCGAGGATGATGCTGATTTCCACATCTCCCTTTGCTTGTCTGCCACTCACCGCAGGTTGGGATATTAACATGCTTGCACTCCCCGGAGGTCCAACAGATTTTAACGATCTGTTATTTGAATGTAAATGGAAGATTTACAGTGAGAAAAATACAAAAAGCACTTTGCTTTTCCAAGTATTTTTAGTATTCTTTTTTTGTGCAAAAAAAACTGACGTGGATGATCATATGAAAAACCCCAGTTCAGCTTCGCTGCTGCAGTCTCTGGTTCCTGTAATTTGTTCAATTCTTTTCCTGGGCGGCAATATTCTGCTCCTGGAAGGCAGCCCACATATCCCCTTGATTTTGGGGACGGTGGTCGCTTCTTTGATGGGGCTTTATTTGGGCTTTTCCTGGAAAAAGATTGAAACGGGCATTGTCGAAGGAATCACTATCGCTCTTCAGGCTTGCCTCATTCTGATGGTCGTTGGATTGTTGATCGGCACCTGGATCATCAGCGGCATCGTACCAACCATGATCTATTATGGTTTGCAGGTTTTGTCTCCGTCGATTTTTTTAGTCGCTACCTGTTTTATCTGTGCTCTGGTTTCATTGGCTACCGGGAGTTCCTGGTCCACTGCCGGTACGGTGGGTATTGCCCTTGTCGGCATCGGGCAAGGACTGGGTATACCTTTGCCCCTGGTTGCAGGCGCCATCGTATCGGGCGCTTATGTCGGAGATAAAATGTCTCCTTTGTCAGACACCACCAATCTGGCGCCGGCTGTGGCTGGTGTTGATATGTTCAGCCATATCCGGCATATGATGTATACGACCGGACCCAGTTTTCTTATTTCCCTGGTACTCTATACGATCATCGGTTTTATGTTCGAAAGCAAAGCCCTGAACATGGAAGATATTGACCAGATCAATGGTGCATTGCAGGCGACTTTTGATCTCAATTTATGGCTGTTGTCGGCCCCCGTCATCGTGATCGCCATGGTGATCAAGCGCATTCCGGCTTTGCCTGCTCTGTTGGCGGGTGCTATCCTCGGTGGCGTTTTTGCTCTGATTTTCCAGGATATCCCCCTCAAGGAGCTCATGGCTACGGCACAGTATGGCTATGTGGCAGACACAGGTACAGCGTCTGTTGATGATCTATTGACAAGAGGAGGTCTGGAAAGCATGCTGAGCACTGTGGCCCTGATCCTGACCGCACTGGCCTTTGGCGGTGCCATGGAAAAGACCGGCATGCTGGCGGTGATCGCGTCCTCGGTCTTGAAACTGGCGCACAGCGTCGGCTCGTTGGTGCTTGCGACACTCTTTACCTGTTTTAGTATGAATGTTTTAGCGCCGGACCAATATCTGTCCATTGTGGTGCCAGGACGAATGTATCGCGATGCTTTTAGGCGGCACCGGCTCGCCCCGGAGAATCTGTCCCGTTGTCTCGAGGATGCAGGCACCATGTCTTCCCCCTTGATTCCCTGGAATACGTGTGGTGCGTACATGTGGGTGACGCTCGGCGTCTACCCTCTTGCGTATTTGCCATTTGCGTTTGTAAATCTGCTCAATCCCGTATTCAGTGCCTTTTTTGGCTTTACAGGATTGACTATGAAAAAATTACCATCTAAACAACCAAAAGTTGTGTCTAGAGGAGAACACGTCAATGAATAAGTCAACGAGAAGAGAATTTGGTAAAAACATGTTGGCTGCCGGAGCAGCCGGATTTTTAGGATTGCGATGTGGGTCTCAACCCGCCGTTCAGCCAAAGCAGCCCATCGGTATCCAGCTCTATACTCTGCGCGATCTGATGAAAGACGATTTCCGCGGCACCATTGAAAAAGTCGCGGCTATGGGCTATCCTGCTGTAGAGTTTGCCGGTTATGGGGGTATGACCGCGCAGGAGGTACACACCATGCTCGATGACCTTGGATTGGCCTGTGCCGGCACCCACGAAGGATTTGGAGGTTTACAAGCGGATCTGGAAGGAAAAATCGAGTTCAACAAGGCTATTGGCAACGAGTTTATTGTTTGTCCATCCATGCCCGGCGAATATCGTGAGGCTGGTGTCGACGGATACAAAACCTTTGCCGGGCAGCTTAACAGCATGGGCGAAAAAATCAAAGCTGCGGACATGCAGTTTTGCTATCATAACCATGCCTTTGAATTTGAAAAGGCTGACGGACAGGTATTGTATGATGTGCTGATGCAAGAGACCGATCCTGATCTGGTCAAAGCTGAGGTAGATGTTTATTGGGTGGTTCGTGGCGGCGTGGATCCGGTGCAGCATATCAAAAAATATACCGGTCGTGTCCCTCTGTTGCACATGAAAGACATGGATCCTTCTGACGAGAGTTTTGCCCCAGTGGGAACCGGCTCTATTGACCTCAAAGCTATAGCCGAGGCTGGCAAAGCCAGCGGTACAGTGTGGTACATCGTCGAGCAGGACCGCACCAAACGTCCGCCGTTGGAAGCGGTGGAGATCAGTCTGAATAATTTAAAGGGGATTTTGCAGGGGTGAGCCGGTGCAGCTTCCGGGGTCGGACCTCAGCGGGTTTTAAAAATCAATGGGTTAGATCATGAAAGTCCCTGTTTGAACCGGTTTTATGCCCTGTTTTTTCTTTCCAAAACGCGCTGGTTTTTTACCCATTCGGTGTCTGTTTTTGGCCTGGAAATCAGGGGTGTTTATTTTTTTTTGGAGAATAATATCAATAACTTATGTTGCTTAAAAATATGTCAATTCTTTACAATTTCAAAAGAAACAACAGCACTTTGAGGTCCGACCCCAATGTCTTGCCTCAAATATTTAGGTTTGCCAGGGAGTACTGCTGATGGACCGGGTCAGAGGTGATTGCCGGGCTCTGGCTTTGTATGGTCATAAAAAAAGGAGGTTGGATGATTAAAGAATTGAACGAAATCGAGGTAAGAGTCCTGGGGTGTTTGATCGAAAAAGAACAAACCACACCCGAGTATTACCCGCTGACATTGAATTCACTAACTGCTGCATGTAATCAAAAATCGAGTCGAAATCCAGTCGTCAATTTTGACAAATCAATCGTTGTACGAGCTGTAGAAAATCTTCGAGAAAAGAAACTGGTCTTGCTCGTGCATGATCAGGGCAGCCGTGTTGCTAAATACCGGCATTATCTGAAAGAAAAGTCGAGTCTGTCAACTGGGGAGCTGGCTCTGCTTTCCACTCTGATGCTGCGAGGTCCCCAGACTCCGGGCGAACTGAAAAGCCGGACCGAAAGAGCTCACAAATTCGACGATCTGCAAGAGGTATTGGCGGGTTTGCAGGGTCTGGCAGAACATGAAACCCCCTTTGTCAAAGAATTACCTCGCCAGTTGGGACGCAAAGAAAATCGCTACGCTCATCTTTTCGCCGGTGAGCCTCGAGTTGAAGAGGTCGCGACTCACCAAGATAAGGCAGTCATGGAATTTCATGCCGAGAATGAACGCATCGATCAGTTGGAAAATCGGGTCGCTGAACTCGAATCCCAATTGCAAGAGATGAAAAAACAATTTGAACAGTTCAAGGCAGAATTCGAATAGTGCTGTTCAACTGCGCTTGACGTTTGGCGATTGAGATTGCCTCATCCGCAGTTGAAAGGATCCCCTTTTGATCCCCCGAAATAAATACTCTGTTTATAAATAAATTCTTGATTTTTGTGCGCCATCTGGTTATATTTTTCTTAGATATGTATAGGGGAACAGAATGAAACGCTATTTTGCTTTTATTATCGGGACCCTGCTCTTTATCTATAACACATCTCCAGCCCAACCCACTGGAACGCTCTTATGGGATTTCAATGCCTCTGCTTCCATTCACTCTTCCGCTGCCATCGATTCTGACCAGATAGTTGTGGGTTCTGATGATCATTACCTTTATGCTCTTTTGTCCGATGGGACAAAAAAATGGGATTTCAAGACCCAGGGCAAAATCACTTCCACGACTGCAATCGGCTCCGATGGATGCGTTTATGTAGGCTCTGAGGATGGCCATTTATATGCGATCGCTCGTGATGGACTCTCGATGTGGTCATTTGATACCGGATGGCCGATCCGATCTTCCCCTGCGGTTGGCGCAGACGGGACTCTGTATTTTGGTGCCGATAACGGAAAAGTATATGCCCTTGCTCCTGACGGTTCCTTGAAATGGTTTTTCCAAACCCATTATTACATTCGTTCATCTCCGGCAATCGGCAAAAATGGCTGTATTTATATCGGTTCATGGGATCATTTTCTCTATGCCCTGGATCCGGCCGGGAACCTCTTGTGGAGTTTTGACACCCGGGACAAGATTTCCGGTTCGCCTGCGGTGGGTCCGGATGGGACTATTTATATCGCCAATTTTTTCGGAGAGGTTTTTGCACTAAACAATGAGGGAACGGAAAAGTGGAAATTCAGAACCCGGGGCAAAATCCTTGCCTCTGCTGCTATCCATCCGGATGGAACTCTCTATTTCGGTTCTTTGGATAAGCATCTCTATGCCCTGAACCCCGATGGTTCTCTTGTTTGGAAACATTCAACAAAGGGTGCGATCGAATCCTCTGTCGTGATTGCCTCTGATGGCTCTCTCTATCTCGGATGCAACCAGGGTTATGTATATGCCTTTGACGAGTCGGGACAACGTTTGTGGATGTTTGAAACGAACGGTGCGGTCACCGCGACTCCTGCACTGGACGCCGATGGAACTCTCTATATTGGAAATCAGGCGGGTACGTTTTATGCCATTCACAATCCGCTCGCAAATCAACATCCCCATCTGTGGCCAATGTTTCTCAAGGATCCACTTCATCGCAGCAGTGTCTACAATCCACACTGCCCTCTGGCAAGCGTCGATCCCTCCCGATTCACCACCCATTCGCAACATCAACTCATTACCGTGGATGGACGATCGTCTGCCGATCCGGATAATGATCCGCTCTTTTTTTCGTGGCGATGTGTGCAAAAACCGCTCGGTAGTGAGGTGGTGATTGACGATTCGAATGCAGCCATCACGCAGATCGAACTGGATGACATTGGTCCCTATCGATTTTCATTGACGGTAACCGATCAAAAAAGCGGTAAAAGTTCCGCAAGCATTAAAGTGGATCATAAAAAGTGGACGCTGTCAAAGAAAAGCAATTCCATATACCCTCCTGCGCTGGCTGCAGATGGCACGGTATATACCTGCTCGGAGGATGGAATATTATATGCTCTTTATCCTGATGGATCAGAGTATTGGTCAATGGACATCGGCAAGTGTAATTCTCCTGTCATCGATACAGAGGGTATTCTGTATGTCCATTCCAGCGATCAAGTCCTGTACGCTCTTTTCCCTGATGGAACCATAAAATGGACGTTTGACAC
>CAYNUX010000257.1:0-6041 GCA_964400115.1 uncultured Cytophagia bacterium | reverse complement strand
TCGGTATTGGTATTATCATCGTGATCTGGCTCGGCGGTATCAAAGCGGCTCAAAATCAACTGAGTATCGGTGATCTGGTGGCATTTGTCATGTACCTGGGCATGCTGGGTTGGCCCATGATCGCGCTGGGTTGGGTGTTGAATCTATGGCAACAGGGTCTGGCGTCTGCTGCACGAATTCATGGCATCCTCGAGGAAAAACCGATTATCAGCGATACCGACCGCACGGATTACTCTGTCAAAAAAATCGAGGGGCATATCGAATTCAAAAATGTCTTTTTTAGGTATTCAGAAAATGAACCGTTTGTTTTAAAAGATATTTCATTTGTCATCAAACCAGGCTCCAGTATGGCCTTTATTGGTATGACCGGGTCAGGCAAAAGCACCCTGGTTAATTTACTTCCAAGATTACTCGAACCGACCTCCGGACAAATCATCATCGATGGCAGAGACTATCGCGAGATCCCCTTAAAAGTTTTGCGTAAACATATCGGGTATGTACAGCAAGAAACGTTTCTGTTTTCAGATACACTGGAAGGAAATATCGGTTTCGGCTTCAAGGAACCCACAATACCAGAAATCGAACAAGCTACCGAAACCTCACAGATCAAGCTCGATCTTGACCAATTTCCTAAAGGGTTGCAGACCGTTATAGGAGAACGAGGCATCACCCTCTCCGGTGGCCAAAAACAGCGTACCGCTATTTCGCGTGCGGTGATCAAGCAACCCAGGATTTTGATTCTTGACGATGCACTTTCTGCGGTAGATACTTTTACTGAAGAACAGATCCTCTCCCGATTGCGCTCGGACATGCTGGAAAAGACCTGTTTGCTCGTATCACACCGCATCTCTACCGTACGAGATGCAGATCAAATCATTGCATTGCGTCATGGTAAAATCGCCGAACATGGAGTACATGATCAACTTATTCAAAACAATGGTTTTTATGCCAAGCTCTATGAAAAACAGTTATTGGAAAAATCATTGGAAGAACTATAAAGAGGAACATATGTATTGTGAATTATAGTGAAGAAGAAGTCCTTGGCAAGGCATATGACAACCGATTGATGCGGCGACTTTTAAAATTCCTGCAACCGTATCGATGGCAGGTCGTGTTTGCTGTGGCTCTATTACTGCTCAGAGCAGGAGCTCAACTTTTAGGACCATTGTTACTCAAAATATCGATTGACCGATATATCGAGCCGGGTGTCATATCCGGGTTACAATGGATCGCTCTTTTATATCTGGCCGTGCTCATTATCGAAGGGAGTGTCTCATTCAGTGAAACATACCTGACACAATGGATCGGGCAAAATGTCATGTATGATATACGCATGAAAATATTTTCTCATCTTCAACGATTGCCCCTCTCTTTTTTCGACAAGAATCCGGTTGGACGTTTGGTCACACGAGTCACCAATGATGTTGAAACGCTCAACAACATGCTCTCCAGCGGTGTGGTGGCGATTTTTGGCGACATATTTGTACTTTTTGGAATTGTCATCGTCATGCTCACTCTGAATTGGAAAATGGCGCTCATAACGTTTACCGTTTTGCCACTCATTTTTTACGCGACGTTTCTTTTCAGAATCAAAGTAAGAGAATCATACCGCAAGGTCCGCTTACGCATTGCCAGGATCAACAGCTATTTGCAAGAAAATATCTCTGGTATGGCGGTGATACAAATCTTTAACCGGGAGCAGAGGAACCAGGAACACTTTGACAGACTGAACAAAGAACATTTGGTTGCCTATTTACAAACCATACACTATTATGCTGTCTTTTACCCGGTTATTGAGATCATCAGTGCTGTTGCTATCGGCCTGATTCTCTGGCAAGGTGGCATGAATATATTTTCAGGGACTATAACATTCGGCGTCATGGTGGCCTTTATTCAATACGTACAGCGGTTTTTCCAACCCATTCGCGATCTTTCAGAAAAGTACAATATCATGCAATCGGCTATGGCGTCGAGCGAACGGATTTTCAAACTCTTGGATGAACCCGAACAGATTGTTCGACCCCATAATGTTCAATCTCTCCCGCCGGCCAAAGGCGCAATCGAATTTCAAAATCTCTCGTTTAGTTATAAACCGGGTGAACCTGTACTCAGAAATGTATCTTTCAAAATAGAGGCAGGTGAAAAAGTCGCCATCGTAGGTGCTACCGGAGCGGGTAAAACCACGCTCATCAACCTGATCAGCCGTCTTTACGAGCCAACACAAGGTAAAATCCTGCTCGATGGCATTGACACCAGCCTTTTGGATCGTACTCAACTGCGGCAGCGTATAAGAGTTGTCCTGCAGGATATTTTTATTTTTTCCGGTACCGTCGAATACAATATCAGATTGGGGAATGAAAATATTTCCATGCAACAGGTTAAAAAAGCTGCGCAAGATGTCAATGCACATGTCTTTATTGAACGCTTTAAAGACGATTTTCACCATGAATTGAATGAAGGAGGATCGAATCTCTCGCTGGGACAAAAACAGCTCCTCTCATTTGCCCGCGCACTCGCATTCGATCCCAAGATATTGATTCTCGATGAAGCCACCTCCAACGTGGATACTGAAACCGAACTTTTGATTCGCGATGCTATAAACAAGCTCATGCACGGCCGTACCTCTTTGATCATTGCGCATCGGCTTTCTACCATACAGAATGTGGATCGAATTATTGTGATGCACAAAGGAAAAATACGTGAAATTGGCACACATGAAGAGCTGTTGCAGAAAAAAGGAATCTATCACCGCTTATATCGATTACAATACGCCAGCCAGATCGATGAACCGGTGTATGATCCCGCAGAATCGAGCAAATGACTTTTGCAAAGCGGATTATGACCCTTCATAAACCAAAGGAGGACCAATGCTTTTCAGCAATCAGAATGTTATCATCACCGGAGCAACAGGAAATTTAGGCCGCCCGGTCGTGCGCAGCTTTTTGGATCGTGGTGCCAATGTGGCTGCTATTTCCCGCCATGAACACGATCCCGAACTGGTCGAATATGCAAAAACCACTTCGGGAAACATTATATTCACAAAAGCAGATTTGAGTAAAGAACATAGTGTAAACAATGCGATCCGGGACGTACTTGAAAAGCTCGGCAGCATTGAAATCCTTATCAATATCGCCGGTGGCTTTGCAGGGGGTAAACTGCTTGCAGATACAGAGCTGGATACCTGGAACAAGATGATGGACATGAATCTGTTATCTGTTTTCCTGATCAGCAAGGCTGTGATGCGTCCCATGATGGAACGGCAATATGGCAAAATTATCAATATTTCAGCGCTCGCTTCTCTGAATCCGGGTCCCAAAAAGGGAGCCTATACCGTCTCGAAAGCAGCCTTGAATGCTCTCACCAAAGTAATGGCCGAGGAGGGCAAGAAATATAATATACAGGCCAATGCCATTGCGCCCAGCATTATTCTCACCCCTGCCAATAAAGGGTACATGCCAGATGCAGATCATGATGCATGGGTGAAACCAGAGGCCATTGCTGATTTGATCAGAACTCTCTGTACAGGTAAAAATAGTGATATAAATGGAAATATCATTGAAATGCCAGGTAAAGGTTGAGGAAAAGTGTTATGCAAAAGATTCTCTCTATGGGGTGTTTATTCACGCTTTTTATCATCATGGGCTGCGGCGGATCAGAGTCCTATCAGAACAAAGAGTCGTCCGAACACGAAATCGCATTCCCTCCGGCAACCCTTGACGACGGATCATGGTTTATTCTGGAACCATCCCAATACCCCGGCCCTCATCATACGCAGCATTATGAACTATTGGGTAAAACCGTCGATGGGATCAATGCCTATATCTTGCAGGCAATAGACACGGTTCAATCTAAAGCTATGGACGGCGGAACCTATTTTACGGGGTTAACAGCAGATCCACCCGAATCACCGGTCTATTATAATCTGGAATTGTTTGGCAAACCCTTGATCGATATTCCCCGCAAATCCAGCTATTGCAGCGGCGCCACTTTTACAGCATTTATCGAAGCCATGAATCTCATGATGCCTGAGGGAAATGCACCCCTGTCAGACAACCATTACGAAGCCTTACGTATGCAGGAACCAGATGGCAGTCGCCGCGAGGACAATGTCAAGTTCTGGGGCTATTGGAACGCAGACGGTTTTGGCAATGATTTTGCTCTTGTACAATATTCTCAAATGGGTCGGCCCATTGAACCCAGACAATGCCGGCCGGGAGATTTTGTCAATATCTCCTGGAAATCGGGTCTGGGCCATTCAACTATCTTTTTAGGCTGGATCAAAGATGCCGAAGACAAAAAGCTGCTCTACTGGTCGAGCCAAAAAGGCACAAATGGATACGGGGATCAGGCCGCCTCACTGGATAAAATCCAAAGCATCAAAGCTGTCCGTCTTTGTCATCCTGAAAAGATATATACTTTTGATATGAACACCGTTGTAAATCTGAATGTTGACGGAGATATGATCGACTGGTAAAAGGCAAAAGACAGGTCAGGATATCCGTTTTTGGTGCAATTTCAATGCAGCCAGGATAGCTTTGACATGATCGAGCATACGCTCAGGGGATTCAATTTTTTGTAATTCAAACGTAATGGTAGGGATCTGTCGTTCATCTCCTGTATAGGTCCCCATGGATCCGGGAGTCGGATAGCCGATATCCGACTTTGCAGGATAACCGCTCATTTCTGACATAATATTGGCATAATGTTCAGACGGCCCATCATAATTAACACAAGCCAGAGGTGCATGAGCCGTAATGATTAATTCCGGATGAAATTCATCAAAAAAATCAATGAGGATTTTTGTTTCGATCTCTGAAGCAGGTGCAGGGCCAGGAGCATATGATGTCTGGTCAGCGTTGGGTTGCCAGTTTGCTGTCGGAAAATTTCGATTCAAGTCTACATGATTTGCATTCTGGCGCGTATTTTTAACCAGACCGTCAGGATTGGCAACCGGAATGACATATACCGTAACGGAATCCAAATCGACAAATGCCAATGTATCCAGAATCATCGCTGTCAGCCAGACAGAGCTATGTTCATCGCCATGAATTCCGCCCATGACCAGAGCTGTGGTGGATCCGTGCCCAAAACGGTGGCTCCATATAGGTCTGTCCTGAGTACTTTGTCCGAGCAAAATAAGGCTGTCTGCATGTTGCTGAGATGAAAACCGTTGCAGCCACTCTTTCACCACATGATCATACGAGCTTTTCGCAAAGGGAGGATAGGAAGGTTTATGTACCGCACAGACGATCAGGAATGCAGCAAGAAAAATAATCGTCACACGTTTGTTTGAGAAAAAAAATCTGGAAATCATAACGTTCCGAATTTGGTCAGTAAATTTAATGATCTAGCCAGAAGCAGAAAGATGAGAACAGAGTATTCTCAGACCGATAAAAAGCAAAATCATCCCGCCGGCAATTTCGATTCGATGGCCGAATTGCATTCCCAGGCGGTTACCGAACAAGACACCAAACAAGGATAACAGCCCGGTTACGACTCCGATAACGAGGCTTGGGAACCATATTCGCACGTTAAGCATGCCCAGAGAAAGACCGACAGCGAGAGCATCGATGCTGGTGGCAATAGAGAGTATCACCAGATTCCATCCTTTAGAGGGGTTGCTCGGTGTTGAATCAGACTCGGCTTTGAGTCCGGAGAGAAACATCCTTCCCCCGATAAAGCTCAACAAAATAAACGCGATCCAATGATCGAACGACTGAATGAGGGGAGCGATCCTGGATCCGGCGAGCCAGCCCAGAATAGGCATCAGGGCTTGAAAAAGCCCAAAATGAAACGAAATTCGAAACGTCGCTCGTTTACCCATCACCAGAGAGTTGGTTCCGGCTGCAATAGAGACGGCAAAAGCATCCATGGCCAGCCCAACGGCAAGTCCCAGAATCATCAACAATTCCATGCCGTCCATAGCCCTCCGGAATGTATAAGGCGATCCCCTCTCGTGTCGAAAAGTCGGTATAGCATGATAAAACTAGTGCTTAGTCATACAATTAACTTTACTATAGGCTGTTAATTCACTATATTAC
>CAYNUX010000256.1:0-6061 GCA_964400115.1 uncultured Cytophagia bacterium | reverse complement strand
CCTCTCGTGTCGAAAAGTCGGTATAGCATGATAAAACTAGATCCTTGACGCTCTATAGTTTGCGTGTCGGTTCCGCAGAACAAAAGCCCACATCTGAGCAACAGGCTTTTGACAAAAAAACCCCGCCATAAGCGAGGCTAAAAAGTAGTGCAATGAACAGGACTCTCACCATGAAATAAAGGATAACCGTCACGGCATCAGAGATTCGATTTAGGGCGACGCTGGCCGAACAGGACTGCACAAGGCGCATTTTTGGTCACCAATTGCTGCAGCTGTTTACAATAAAGAGCAGCAAACGTTCTGCAGCTGTTACTGCCATCCACATGTTCCTCGTCGGCAAATGTCGCATGCTCGCAACGCAAGTCGCAAAATTTTATGCGTGATGAGGTGACACCTGCATTTTTAGAATCAGTCAAATAAACCCCACCAACTTAGAACAGCTCACCCTGCACACCTCCGGCATCGGCATGAGCAGGTAAATTTTCCAGTTCTTCGATGCGTTCTTCAAGCGCAGAAATAATCAGAATATGGTCACCTGATAAAAGCTTGATGCCAAATTCGTTTTCTATATCACTCAGGGTTTCATCCAGATTCTGAGACCGTTCCTGCAAAAAGGTCACATCTTGATATTTGCCCCAATAGGCAGGCCAATCTTGTGGTTTTGATTTTGCCACTTTCATCATCCTCCCAACAATTAAGTAATAGAAAAGATACAAAATATAGTATTAAAAATCAATAAAAATACTAGCTATAGTGATTCAATGCTGTACATATCCCATTCACAACAGAAGCGAAAAATTCGAAAAATTAGGCACTGCATCAAAAACCCGGATTCTTTAAAAGAATCATATTGTTGGAAAGACTGTGATCTCAATAATAATCCGAGAGGTTCTATGAATGCGATTCTCATTTCCAAAACCGGCGGCCCAGAGGTTTTGGAATACAAAACGATTGAACAACCCGTACCAGGTGAGGGTGAACTCTTGATCCAGATGCAGGCCGCTGGCGTCAATTTCATCGACATATATCACCGTACCGGGCTTTATCCCAAAGAATTGCCTTTCATTCCCGGACTGGAGGGGGCAGGAATGGTGGCTGAAACCGGGTCAGGGGTAACCGATCTCGCTGCAGGCGATCGTGTGGCATTTGCCACGGTACCTCACGCGTATGCGGAATATGTCATTGCACCCGCGGATCGGGTCGTCAAAATTCCTCAGGACATGCCTGTAAAAAGCGCTGCAGCGGTTATGTTGCAAGGAATGACAGCTCATTATCTGGCCACGTCCACGTTTGCTTTAAAAGAAGGCAATATCGCGCTCATACATGCCGCAGCGGGTGGCGTAGGCTCACTGCTTATCCAAGTCGCGAAACTCTGTGGAGCAACCGTTATCGGAACCGCTGGTACCCCGGAAAAAGCAGAGCTGGCAAGATCATTGGGCGCCGATCATGTTATTGTCTATTCTGAACAGGATTTCGAAAACAAAGTCAAAGAACTCACATCAGGACAAGGTGTTCATGTGGTCTATGATTCTGTAGGCAAGAACACCTTTGAAAAGAGTCTCAATTGCCTGCGACCGCTCGGAACAATGGTCTTATTCGGTCAATCGAGTGGCAAAGTAGACCCTATCGATCTTGCCCTTTTCAATCAAAAAGGATCACTGTTTTTTACCCGGCCATCCCTTTTCCACTATATTCCGGATCGTAAAAGCCTCGGTCAACGCGCACAAGATCTCTTTCACTGGCTCATGTCCGGTGATCTCGAAATGCGTATAGACCAAGAGTTTCCGTTATCAGAGGCATCCAGAGCGCATGAAAAATTAAAGAGCCGGCAGACCAAAGGAAAGATCCTGTTGAGCATGTAGTCATGTGAATCAGCCGGCAAATCAAGCAAGGATCAATTGATAGAATGCTCCAGCAACCCTTTGTCAGCAGTACAATCGATCTCGTAAAGCCGCAGTGCTGAAAGCATGAGCTTTTTCCATTCGACAAGATGATTGCGCCATTCCATAAATCCGGCAAACGTCAACACCCCGGTACGAAACCGGCCATAGACATTATTGTCGATTTTGTCATACAATTCATCCAGCCGATGCCTGATCTTTGGCTTTTTATGCAAAAGATACTCTTCAAACTCTGTTGCAGTGATTTGAAATTGATCATATAGTCTCGAAAAATACTGATTGATCTCTGTCATAGCAGACTCGAATACCAGACCCGGATTCTGTATATCGACTTTGGGTTTGGGTTTGGATATCAGAAGATCTTGGGTCGTTTCTTTTTGTATATACATTCTTGTCTCCTTTTATTCAAGCCACATCAAATTTTCTCATCAACCCTTTTACCCTTCCGATGATCCTAAAAGCCGGATCATTGCGCTCGATGTATATCGGCTGCATGGTTTCATTTTCGGGCTGCAATCGGATGCGATCACGTTCTCTGTAAAACCGTTTCACCGTAGCTTCGTCTTCCAAAAGGGCAATAATAATCTCACCATTATGACACGATTGTATGGGTTCGACAACCAATAAATCTCCCGGCCGGATGCCGGCATCGATCATACTGAATCCCCGAACCCGCAGCAAAAAGGGTTTTTCTGCAGAAAGCCAGTTGCCATCCAGAATAAATTCTCCTTCATTCTCTTCATAAGCGAGCTGAGGCGAACCCGCCGCAACATGACCGACAATAGGAGCCTTGATGGTTCGCTCCTCCCCTTTTGGATCATTCTTTAATAAACCAAGACTCCGACTCTTGCCTCTATCACTTTTTACCAGATATCCCTTTTCCTGCAAGACCTTGAGAATCTTGTGGATCCCGGCTGTCGAGGCATGGCCCAGTTTCTCGGCCAAATCGCGAACTGACGGTGAATAGCCATATTCTGACTGGTAATCCTGGATCGCTTGATAAACAAGCTTTTGCTTTTCTGTCAATTCTTTTTTCATGTCTGGAACATTCGTTTATATAATTAAGTTTTTTGTAAACATTTGTTCACCTAAAATATACAAAAAAAGCGAACACTTGTCAAGATAAAAATACAAATGATCGCCAGTTTTTTAATGTTGGTCATTCGGTGTTCATTCGCGCCCGATAGGATCGCTTTTCAAAATACCGGATGAAAATCAATCCAGCAATAAATCCCCCAATATGAGCGAAAAATGCCACACCGGATTGCCCACTCATGGCGGCAAAACCACTGAACAATTGCGTCAAAAACCAAATGCCCAGGACATATAACGCCGGAATCTTGACCACCGTGTACAAAAAGAAAAAGAACCAGATAAAGACATGTACTCTCGCTCGTGGGAATCTGATCGCATAGGCACCCAACACACCGGATATGGCACCACTGGCCCCGACCAAGGGAACGGCTGACCCTGGCATGGTAATATAATGGCTAAAAAATGCAAATAAACCGCATATAAGATAAAACGCTAAAAAACGACCATGTCCGCAAATGTGTTCGATATTGTCCCCAAAAATCCATAAATAGAGCATATTTCCCAACAAATGCAACAATCCGCCATGCAAAAACATGGAGGTAAATATCGTATAAAGTTGTTTTCCCTGGCTGATTTGCTCGGGAATCGCAGCATACTGACGCGTAAACTCGACCATCTGTTGCGGGGACAGGGTAAGCTGAAGGATAAAGATGACCACATTGAGTGCGATCAGCCCAATGGTCACAAAAGGCGTGCTCGAGGTGGGATTATCATCTTTGATTGGAATCATAGGTTTCCTTAATCGACTTTTTTAGGGGATATAAAATTCATGTTCGCGTCGGGTCACATTACCACATCGATCTCGCAACACGATTTGCACACGATGCTTACCCGATGCCAACTCTTCTCTGGGTGTATAAAACAGAGAGGCCTTTTCCGGGTCATACTCTGCGATGACCTGGCCTCCGTCCAGAAAAAGCTGCATGTTCCGTTCTCCTCGCACACCGGAAAGTTTGTCGGCAAACCGCGCCTTTAATGTCGGCGTTCGAACGGTGAGACGGGCGTTCTGAGAGGGATACAAAGAATATAAGACTGGCGGTTCTGTATCATAAGCCAGGGCGAACGTACCCAGGGTGGTCACATTGGCCTCCATAGTGTGCAACCGACTGTTCTTTCTATTGCTGACAAAATACCAACGATCTTTACCCGCCCTGGCCAAAATGGCCAATTTGTCGGATAACGAGTCTGTCGGATCAAAAGTGAACCGCAACGAGACCCCATCATCCAGGGCCACGTCCTGTGGAGCCAATGTATAGGCCTGGCTTGCAAATACCAATCCTTCGGAAGATGTCGAGGCCTCTTTATTCACCCTTATATAGAGATCCCTAAATAAAGAATTGGACTGAAAGCCAACCGCAAAAAGGCCGTCTTTGGAGCGAATCTCTCTGTTTTCATTCACCTCAACCCGGGTAAAGGGTAACCATTGAATAAGACGCTCACCACCGGCATGAACATCCAATCGTACCGGCCCATCAATATGTGAAAGATCCAATACCCCCCAAAAGGTCCTCTCCCCCTTTTGGAACAACTCGATCGAGTGTGTACGATCCAGCGTCATATTGGCAACAATACGGGGTACAAAATCAGGAACCCGGCTAAATGTCCATTCCAGCCGAATAAAAGTATCAAAATATTCGGGCGACAAGAGTGCTGTAATGGAATCACCATCCGCTGACACTTTAGGTTCATCAGAAATCAAAGGTTTCTTGCGACCTCCCTTTAAAACGCCTGTGATCTCTGTTTGATTACCCCAAAAATCGAGCAATACGATTTTTAATTCATGTTGTTCACCCGTAATCTGGATCACTCCATTGTTTACCGGATGTGATGATCCTGTATAATCGCTTTTGGCTTCTGGATGAATAAAATCCACCACTCCATAAAAAGGTTGAGAGCTACCATAAAAAGTCAGTCGATTACCCTGGTCGCGATAAAGCTTGTAAAACGTTCCTCTTTTCTGAGACATTAAACGGTAATCACGATCCAGTTTCAAATGATTGTTGACACTGTAGGAAAACCGGTCGTATTTTGCATTAAAAACCAACTGATCATCTATAAACAATTGGTTGATATAGGTGCCAAATTTATTACTGATCCCATTCATTTGATCGTACGCATCCACACCAAAACCAATCTGGCCATCCACTGTAATGGGTTGCGTGATGCGATATTGACCATTTCCGATGCGCTGTGGGTAGAGAATAACAGGTTGGACATCGCCCTGCACCTGTGAATGCGCATTGATCGGAAACACTGCGATCTTGGTGGCGATGGGGCGGACAGAATCCTGCAAGTCATACCCTTTGGACAAAGGATTAAAGGGTCTGTTGGCAGAATCTCTCATTTCAAAATGCAAATGAGGATACCCGATCCCGGTTTGGCCGGTATAGCCGACCAAATCCCCTTGTTTGACCACAAAACGATTGCGGCCGGGCCACAGATTTACGCTGAATGAATTTTGTTGTTGCTGCTGTTGCCAGACATAGTCTTCGATTTCACTGTTAAATTTTTGCATATGACCATAGATAACGATCTCGCCCGTATCGAGGGTAATATAAAGGGCCCTGCCATATCCATAAGGAGAGACCCGAATTCGTGAAATATAGCCATCACGTATGGCGTAAAGAGAATACCCTTCCTGTCCCCAGGTCTTTACATCGATGCCCGCATGAAAACGGCTGGATCGGGATTCTGCAAACGACGAGGTCAAAGCTTTGCTGGCATTTGTAGGCCATAGATAGTCTTGAGAGAAACCGAATACAGTCCAACACATGACAATAAAAACAATCTGTTTCAAAAATTCCATTCTGCCTTATCCTGTTATCTGATTCAAAACCATTGCGAGTTGTTGCGTTTGGAATTGCCGTGTCATAGAACGGGTATCTCTGTTAACGGCATTATTTGAGGATTTATTCTTGATGATTTCCATGATCGATCGTTGTATGGCAGACTGGTCATCCGGCTCACACAACCAAACACCCTGATATGACTTTAACAACGAACGGGTATCGTTAACGTTGGTCAAAGCAGATCGGAAGAGCACACGTCTGAACTCCAGTCACGTG
>CAYNUX010000255.1:0-6063 GCA_964400115.1 uncultured Cytophagia bacterium | reverse complement strand
CGGATAAGGCGTCCTCTGTGCCATGGACCCAAAAGCGATGCTGTTCCCCGATCGCGTGAATGAGCACCCCCTTTGTCGGGGTGTTGCCTTGTAAACATTCAAAAAAACCGTGGTTCATTCCTGACAATCCAAAGATCACGCCTCCCGTCTTTAGGTTAATCCCTGTGGCATTCCAAGTTTGTATCAAACCCTTCCATTGTTTCATATCTTTACTCCTTATAAAGATTGTACCAAACCGAGTCCTGCATCCCGACACGACGAGCTTGCAACCGAACACAGGAACAGACATTATTTTCAAAATCAAACCCCGCCAAATCATCCGTCTAGTCCACCGGCGCGGAAAAAGGGGAATCTGACTTGCATTTCTGGCCTTTTGATGCCAGCATGACCCGGGCCAGTCCGGTCAATTCTTCATGTAAATGGTTCTGCCAACGCGCTTTTCCCTCTTGACCGCCCAAGACATCGGTGATGAATTTGATGATAAAATTGGGCATCTGAATCACCAGGGTCCAGGTAAGGGTTGTCTGCCTTGCTCCCACCGGCTCCATTTCCAGGTAAACATAGCAATTACAGTGCGTGACCTCGTTTATTTTGCCTGAATTATCTCTCATATAAACTTTGCTGGGCTCGGAGGCCAGCATAATGAGCCGATTTCGATGACCTGCTTTACGACATATCGATGAACGGTTCCCTCATCCTCTGCAAATTCCTTGCAAAGGATAACCGATCCCGGCGTCATGGCTTTCGTTGTAAGGTATTCAAACACCTGATGTCCTTGCGCGATTTGTTGATAGACGTTCTGATCATAGGAATAGGTCAAAAAATCAAAAACCGTATCCACTGCCAGGTCGACCAGCAGCGATTCCGAGAGGAGATAACTGTTGGGTTTGCTTTTAGGATTTTCAGGGTCATAGGTCCGCATCGACACCATTTTCATCGCTACAATTGACAGGCTGACCACAGCAAGAACGGCAAGAGCCAGATATCCCATTTTAGATTTTTTCATTACCATTCTCCTTTCCAGGTTTGAATATGAATCCAAAGGGTATGAGAAACGATTCCCAGTTTACTTGACTCTTTTGCGAGTCCCAGTCCGATCAGACTCGGCTGAGGAGGGCTGGCATCCCAAAAGAATAAAAGCATCATGTGCCCTGTGATCGGTTCATTGACAAACACCTCTACCTTTTCCAGCCCGGGCGAATGATTGAAGGATACGGACTGGTCAATGAGGGGTTGAACAGCCGCCAGCGTCATGTCGGCTGACTGTCTCTTTATACATTCGATCCACTTTTGCATTTAACTTTTCGATCCATTGTGTGCGATTGGTTTTTGCGTTTCATTGTTTCAAAAGCAATCCCCGTGCCGGCGCCTCTCCATCAACCTAATTGCATTCATAACAGTGACTTACCATGTCCGGCAAATCGTCATTATTCTGAGAAAATCTCGCCTGAAAAATATTACAGAATTCACTGTGATATCTTGCAGCTATTTTGTATACTGTAATATATAATAGTTTGAGGAGCAGACATGACAATGGATGAACAAGAATTTTTTCGTCAAGCCACGTTGAGCATTTGCAGCAGCCTGGTGATTGAAAAGGCGATGGTGTCGTGCATGGAAACCCTCACGCAATATCTCCCGGTCGAAAAGCTTTTTTTCAATCTCTATGAATACAAAATGGGTGCCATGCGAACTATCGCATCAGCCACCCGCATGGAAGGCAAACGCCTGGATCGCATCACCTACTTGCCCGAGTCGGCTCGTCGGTTTATGGATAAAAAAAGACAACGATTTGATAAAGAGGGACCGTACGATGAGGTTATGATCAACAATACTCCTGCCGAAAATCCTGTCAGCCGCGCGATGGTGCAAGATTTTGGCATCGAGGATTCGGCTCTGTTGATCTTGCCGTTGATGCTCGAAGACATTGTCGGTCATGCGATATTTACAGCCGGCCGCAACCATGCCTGGACAACAGAGCATGCAAAACTCGTATCCATGCTCAAGGAACCCTTTGCCATTGCCCTGTCCAATGCATTACAGCATCAGCACGTCCTTCGATTAAAAGAATTGCTCGCGGATGACAATCGTTATTTGCAGCAAGAGTTGCAGCGGATGAGCGGTGAGGATATTATTGGGGCTGATTTTGGCCTCAAGAGCGTCATGGATTCGGTTCATCAGGTCGCACCGCTATCGAGTCAGGTTTTGCTCCTGGGGGAAACAGGGACCGGCAAAGAAGTCATCGCGAGTGCGATTCATCGAGCCTCCCGGCGCAGAAACAAGCCGTTTATCGCCGTCAATTGCGGCGCGATCCCGGATTCGCTCATGGACAGCGAACTCTTTGGGCATGAAAAAGGAGCCTTTACCGGAGCGCTGAGCCAAAAGCGGGGTCGTTTCGAACGAGCCCACCAGGGCACCATTTTTTTAGACGAGATCGCTGAATTGTCTCCCGATGCTCAGGTTCGGCTATTGCGCGTGCTACAGGAAAAAGAGATCGAAAGAGTTGGCGGCACCGAATCTATTTCCGTCGATATCCGCGTGATAGCAGCCACGCACCGGGATCTGCAGAGCATGATCGAACAGGGCACGTTTCGCCAAGACCTCTATTTTCGGTTACAGGTTTTTCCCATTTCCCTTCCTCCCCTGCGTGAGCGTCGTGGCGATATCCCCGCGCTGGCCCACTATTTTATGCGCAAAAAAAGCCACGAGATGACCTTGGGATTCGAACCGCAATTGGCCCCGGATGGGTTGGCGCAACTAAAGGCCTATGACTGGCCAGGCAATGTACGGGAACTGGAGAATACCATTGAACGGGCATTGATCCTCTGCAAAGGCAACCCCCTCTCCTTTACGGATCTCTTCCATCCTTACGCAACGGACAAAGGACGGCCATCAAAGCAGAAAAAAAACCGGACTTTGGACGAGGTCGTTGCCAACCACATCCGCGAGGTGCTCGAGCGGACCCGGGGTAAAGTGGAAGGCAAAGAGGGTGCAGCCGAACGGCTCAATATCAATCCGGGGACATTGCGATTCCGCATGCGTAAATTGGGGATTCCTTTTGGCAGGAAACAGGAGTTGTGATTCCCTGCCACTTTACAATAATAGTCGATACACGGGTTTAACCAGAGACTTTGACAATATGATTCTATGTAAAAAACTATCTCTTGATTTTACTCAATCAATTGAGTAAATTTACTCAGTTGATTGAGTAAAAGTGGAAACTCTATGTACAAACGTCCGGTACTGAACACTCTGCAACAACGAATCAAAGAGCCCCGGCGATTTATGCAAATCCTTGCGGGTCCGCGCCAGACCGGCAAGACCACGCTGGCACATCAACTTTTAAAGGCTCAGGATATCGCCAGCCATTATGTATCAGCAGACGAGCCCGGATTAAAAGGTCTGCCCTGGATCGAACAACAATGGAATATCGGTCGGCGACTCGCCAAAGATAAACGGGCTCTATTGATCATGGATGAAATTCAAAAGCTTACGGGATGGTCAGAGACGATCAAAAGACTGTGGGATGAGGATACCGCCAATACTGTGCCCTTGCATGTTGTTCTCCTTGGTTCCTCGCCGCTGCTCGTCCAACAAGGATTAACCGAAAGCCTGGCAGGACGATTCGAAATCATCCCGGTGACGCATTGGACGTTCGATGAGATGAAAACAGCCTTTGGCTGGGAACTGGACGAGTACCTGTTCTATGGCGGATATCCCGGGGCAGCCCCTTTGATTACAGATCCCGATCGCTGGGCCAGCTATATTTCGAATTCTATGATCGAAACAACAATTTCCAAAGACATTTTGCACCTGAATCGCATCGATAAACCTGCCCTGTTGCATCGCTTATTTGAAATGGGTTGTCTTTATTCGGGACAAATATTATCGTTTCAAAAAATGATCGGACAATTACAGGATGCCGGAAATACGACAACCCTGGCTCATTATTTACATCTGTTGGAAAATGCAGGATTGATAACGGGTTTGAGCAAATATAGTGGTCAGCAGGTTCGCCAGCGCGGCTCCAGTCCCAAACTACTGGTTCTCAATACTTCACTCATGAGTGCGCTTTCGCAACTGACTCTGGCAGAGGCGCGACTGAATACAGAATTCTGGGGTCGTCTGACCGAATCAGCCATAGGGGCTCATTTGGCCAATCAAATTCGTGGTAAAAATATTCAGCTCACCTATTGGAATGAAAGCCATTATGAGGTGGATTTTGTGCTCAAAAAAGCTGATCGCATTGCAGCCATAGAAGTGAAAAGCGGCTCTCGTAAGGAGCGCCTTCCAGGACTGGATCTGTTTGCCAATCGGTTTTCGGTCGACAAATTTTGGCTCTTGGGTGGAGATGGAATTCCGATAAAAGAGGGTCTGCAGATGACTGCAGAAGAGTTTTTCTGAGGCATGATATACACATCACGGATTCTGCTGCATCTCTTTGAACCTCTCATACAAATTTTCCTTCCGAAACATCCTGAAAAATAGTACATTCGGCAGCTCTATGCAATCGAACCAAAAAATCAACACGCACAGACCTGATCGGGCTGGTTATCCTGCTCCGCTTGAGCCTTTACAGCATGACAATGTGATTTTACCGAATAATATATTCCTTAAATTTACTCAATCAATTGAGTAAATTTACTCGGCTAATTGAGTAAAATAGGTTCCATGTACAACCATCCGGTCTTGAAACTCTAACAATAAATCAAATAGCCTCAACAATTCACAGATTCCTGGCCCATGATACCCAAACATGATCTCTAAACAGTTAAACAATTCAACAGTTCAACAATCCTTTCAGTCCTTTCCCTCTTTCCGCTATTCCGTCTAATCATTGTATCTCTTGGATTTTTTGCGTATACTCTGTTATCCGACATCCACCCCATCGAAAGGAAGCGTCATGTCTAAAGCCTTGCTCGTTTTTTCGATTTTGGTGTTCCTTGCCGGTCTGTCCTGTGAACAGACACGCTCCCCGCAACTCCCTGAACGCATCTCTCTCGACTCTTGGCACCTGCAATCCAGTGCAAACCTTTCAAGCTCCGGCGAACAGATCTCTTCCTCTGATTTTCAATCCACGGACTGGCTTGAGACCCGGGTCCCCACCACCGTGCTGGCTGCGCTGGTAGAGCACGGGGTGTATCCCGATCCCTATTACGGATTGAACCTCAAATCGATCCCCGGCTTTCGTGAGGGCCGCTGGATGGCCATACCCAAAGACAGTCCGTTTTACCCTTCGTGGTGGTATCGCACCGAATTCCGGCTGCCCGATTCCTACCAAAACAAGCATCTTGTATTGCACCTCGATGGTATCAATTACCAGGCCAATGTCTGGCTCAATGGCACCCTGCTCGCGGATTCCAGCCGCATCGAGGGCATGTTTCAGCGCTTTGAATTCGACATCGGGCCGCATGTCAAGTTAAAAGGCAAAAATGCACTGGCCATCGAGATCATCGCACCCGGACATATCCCGGACATTGACTATCGCACCAAGCAGATCGAGGCCACCACCGGATGGGACGATCACAATCCCCAGCCCCCGGATCTGAATATGGGCATCTGGCGTCCGGTCTCTATCTCGGCCCAGGGAGTGGTGAGGCTCAAACATCCCTATGTCTCTACCGATGTCGCCCTGCCCGACCTCGACCGGGCAGACCTCGAGGTCTCGGTGCAGCTGCTCAACACGTCAGATCAGGCTGTCACCGGCACGTTGACGGGGCGCATCAGAAAAATCGAATTCTCGCGCGAGGTTTCGCTCGCGTCCAGACAAACCACAACCGTGCGTTTTTCTGCAGACGACTATGCACAACTCGTCTTTCACGACCCCGAACTCTGGTGGCCGCATCCGGTGGGACCCCAAAATCTGTACGACCTCGATCTCGAATTTCGTATCGACGGCGAGCTCTCCGACACCCAACACACCCGGTTCGGTATTCGAACGGTCTCGACCTATATCGACGACAATGGCTGGCGTGGCTATACAGTGAACGGCAAAAAGATTCTCATTCGCGGCGGCGCCTGGATGACCAGCGACATGCTCCTCAACCTCACCCGTGACCGCTA
>CAYNUX010000254.1:0-6071 GCA_964400115.1 uncultured Cytophagia bacterium | reverse complement strand
TTCTATCAATTCTTCGGCATCGCTTTCTGTGACATGTAAAACCCGATTAATAATTTCGGGAATACGCGTATTGTTATGGGGAATATGAAAACGGGTTATCACGCGAGATGTGTCTCTGAGTATTTTTGTCTTTTTTCTTTTGACTTTGACGGTCATATTCTGATTCATTTCCATGTCATTTTATTATTATCAATGTTTATTTGTTGAGACGTTGCATTTACTCGTCCGACTGTATTGAAACGAGTTACAGTGGCGGTCGCGAATCGGACAAACAAAGCTGCACCAGATCGTCAATCACCGCAGTGCCGACACACATCACGGTGTCGGCGCCGCCCCAGTATATCTTTACAGTACCGTCTTCTTCAGGAACAACACCGCAGCTAAAAACAACGTTAGGGACATAACCGTTCACTTCCCATGGATCCTCAGGTTGGAGTATCCATGAATCCGAAATTCCGATAATTTTTGATGGATCATTAAGATCATGCAGTGCGGCGCCAAGGCGGTATACCGCCCCAGCCATAGTTCTAAAAACCCCGTGGTAAATATGCAGCCAGCCATTGGTGGTTTTAAAGGGAGGCGCTCCCGGCCCGATTTTCATTTCATCCCAGTGATAGGAAACGGGTTTCATAACCACCCGCGAGTCCCCCCAGTGTATCAGATCAGGGGAATAGGATATCCAGATGGCCCACGGAGAGATCTCGGAATGAGGCCGATCCAGACGCACGTACCTGCCGGCAAATTTTTCAGGGAAAATAACCACATTGCGCAGGTCAGCCTGGGTGATCAACGCAATGCGCTCAACCTTGTCAAAATCCCTGGTCCGGGCCAAGCCAATCCGAACGCCGTGGCGGGAATAGGCGCTATAAGTTAATAAATACTCGTCCTCGACAGGACAGATTCTCAGATCCTCGACGCCAAACTCTTCATATTCCGCAAACGGAGAATCTGTCGCCGGCGTCAGGAAAAGAGCTGGAGATACCGTAAAGGAAAAACCGTCGTCGCTGTCTGCCCTGCCAATCATTGACCGCCCATTGAGCTTATGCGACCTGAACAGCATAATATAACGGCCATCATGTTTGACGACGCCGGCGTTATGAACCGTGGCGACAGGATAGGGGACATCCTTCCTGGTGAGAATGGGATTTTTTTGATAACGTGTGACGATGTGCTTCTCAACCGACATTCTCAGCCATCCTCTCGTTTATTCTTTTCAAGAATTTTTTTATAGACTTTAATATATTCTTTTGCCATGCGTTCCACCGTGAAATTTCGTTCGATATGACGACGGCAAAAAGCCCGGTCAATATCCCTGATTTGCGCGACCCGGTCGATGGCTTCATCCACGGTATTGACAAGAAAGCCGTTCTCGCCGTCTTTGATGAGTTCGGACATGCTCCCTTTGTTAAATGCGATGACGGGAGTTCCGCAAGCCATGGCTTCGATAATAGATAGTCCAAAAGGCTCATTGAAATGGATGGGGTGGAGCAACGCATAGGCATTACCGAGCAATCGATTGCGATCAGTGGGACCAACACTGCCGACATAAATTACGTCGCTCTTGTCCAGGAACGGTTCTACCTGCTGACGATAGTAGGTTTCATCCTGAATGATTCCCGCCAATACCAACTTTTTACCACATACCTGCGCAATTTCAATCGCCTCCCGGGTTCCTTTATCCGGGTGAATGCGACCCAAAAAAAGTAAATAGTCGCCTGACTCGGGCTGAAAATCGAATTGCCGAAGATCGATGCCGTGATAAATCGTTTTAATATAATCGAGTTCCGGAGACCGGTCGGCATCGCTGATGGAAACATAGGACACCGTGCCATTGTATTTTTTATAAACCGGTAAAATTCCCGGTGATGAAAAGCCATGAATGGTGGTAACAACCGGTGTGTTGATCAGGCCGGTGTAGGTTAATGGCAAAAAGTCAAAATGATTATGAATGATGTCAAATTCGGCGGCGCGTTCAAAGACGTTGGAAATATGCAGACATTCCCAGACTTTGGGAATGATAGAGGCGTCTTCCTCATAGCCCCGCAGGCAAATCGCATGTAACTCGGCCGTTGTTTCAGAATCGCCGGTTGCAAAAAGAGTTACCTTGATGCCTTCCGCCACCAGGCTCTCAGTTAAAAGAGAGACCACGCTTTCCCAGGGACCGTAATGGCGAGGGGGAGTTCGCCAGGCGATCGGTGAAAGCATTGCAATGCGCATAAAGACTCCATTGGTCTAAACTATGATTCGGACGTTGGTTGTCTTAAAATTTCTTCGGAATAAAGGTTTTGTAACGCCATCAGCGAAAGTAGCCAGGCCAGCGATGATTCTGCTCCTTCATTCTGGTTAATTCCATCCGCCATCAATCCGTCACGGCATCCGCCTGTTTTAGGATCATAGAGCGATAAATTCAAGTCGTTATGTCCAAGAAACCAGTTAAAACACATGACAGCGGAATCCAGCCAAACTTTGTTCCTGGTAAAGTTAAAAGCTTCCACACAGGCTTCCATCATCGCGTTGGCTTCGAGAGGCTGTTGATCAAAACGAGCTTTGGGGTGGTCTTGTTCATACCATCCAATATTCCCAATAGGGGAAAAATGTCCTTTTTCGATTTGAATATCGAGCAGCCACTTTAGCGAGTTGAGTCCCATCTCAATCATATCATTGCGCTGCATCCATTGGCCGGAGAGGAGTAACGCATGAACCAATTTACCATTGGCATAGCTGACTTTTTTCTCAAGCCAGGGCCATTTTTGAGTCGCGTTATTTTTAAATAATGTAAAAAGGTTTTCCGCAAGGATTTTTCGCATCCGGCGTACATTGCTGTCACCTGAAAATTTTTCCAGGTAAGCATGAATACCAACTAACGCAAAAGCAATAGCTCGGGGAGAGGTGAATTGTTCGACCGGATTCAGTGCCCGTTTGAATAGAAGGGTAGCCACATCCTTCAGTCCGGTATTGCGGGTGAAAGCGATGATTTTCCCAAGACCCCATAGTGCTCTGCCGTGAGAATCCTCGGAACCCATTTCTTCCGTCCATTGTCGGGAGTAGGTCATGAAATTGCGAAACCTTCCATTGTCTTCATTATAAGCGTCGAGTATAAAACTGAGATAAAGGCTGCTGAGAGAATCCAGCCACACACTGTCAGAAGAAGAATATTTGTAGCCCATAGCGGTAACCACCAGCGCTCTGGCATTGTCATCGGTGCAGTAGCCATGATTTCTTTTGGGGATGGTGTAGGTGGCATGTTGAAAAATACCGGTATCGTCGGTCATGATTTTCAGGTGATCAAACTTGATTTCCGGAAGTGCAAAAGTTGTGATTGATTTAATATTATCGGAATACAAGTGTCGAGGACGAGGGTGTAGCGAACGTTTGAGCTTAACCTCGCGAAAAACATCAAGATATCTTTTAGAAACTGCACTCCAAACCGCCTCTCGAGTAAAGCTGTAGGCATTTTTTCGGATCTGATTGCGATCAATATCCTGGTCAAGAAGGTTTGTGATTTGCTCTGCGATCGCATCAGAATTTTTGAAATCAACGATGACTCCTCGGCCATCGGCAAGCATCTCGGTCGCATACCAGTACGGGGTTGAAACAACTGGTTTGCCAGATCCCATCGCATAGATCAATGTTCCGGAAGTAATCTGAGCTTCCTCCAGGTAGGGAGTAATATAGACATCTGCAGTACCAAGAAACTCGCATAATTCATTCAGTCCAACAAACCGGTTTTGAAAATGAACATGACCGCTGAGATTGAGCTTGTGTACGAGCTGTTGCAGCCTGATACGGTATTCGTCCCCATGCTCCTTTAAAATATGAGGATGCGTGGCTCCTAAAATAATGTAGGCAATATCGGGATGTTTTTTTATGATCGTTGGCAGCGCTTGCAGTACATACTCAATACCCTTATTGGGAGAAAGCAGCCCGAAAGTGAGAAGCACTTTCTTTCCCTCAACCCCGAACTGCTCTTTATAATAGTTCGGGTCCACAAAAGGAATGTCGGGAATGCCATGATGGATAAAGGTGATTTTCTCTTCCGGTATGCCATAGATCTCTGTCAGAAAATCAATGGCTTTCCTGCTCATCACAATCAGCCTTTCAGACAGATCGGCCAGCTTTAGCAGGACTTTGCGATATTCAATCTTTGGATCCTTGAGAACGGTGTGCAACGTTGTCACCACAGGCATGCGGAGTTCTCCAAGGAGTTTTAAAAGATGGCTGCCTGCGGATCCTCCAAAAATGCCATATTCATGTTGGACGCAGACAATATCCATCTGATTGATATTGAGATATTCCGAGGCAATGCTGTAATCGGAAAGTTTGTTTTGTTGAATCTCAAATCGCACTTTTTCAGGATACTTGTATCCTTCCGGGTTGTCATTCATAGCAATGGCTCCAAAATTAACGCCGGGAGCTTGCTTCGATAAGGCATCTACAAGAGCCGTCGTAAAAGTTGCAATACCACACTGGCGTGGCAAATAATTGCCGATTATGGCAACTGAGTCAATTTCCTTATACTTCCTGTCGGCAGATGACATTATATTCTCCTCTTACCTCAAATGTTCTGATAAGATACTGAATGTCAGTCATTAAAGCTACTTTAATTCTAGTCCCCTATTGCCCTATATATCGTTTCGAAAAGTGAGATTTTGAATGGGTTTTTCCGGTATTTATATATACGACGGCTTTCAAGTATTACGTATCCATTGTGCGCGTGCTTTTCGTTTTAATAATTTCCCGTTTTTACAAACAAAACATGGTTGTTTATGATCCCAGGAAAAATTAGCATTTGTAAATGTACTTTGGTTATGAACTGGTGTTACGGGCTGCCCGTGTGGGACTGCAAACCGCGCCGTTGGAATGAAAATCGGTAAAACGGATACCTTTAGCGGCAAGTGTGTCAATGTTTGGTGTTTTGAATCGCTTGCTTCCGAAACACCCCACGTCTCCATATCCCAGATCATCGGCGAGGATAATAATGATATTTGGCTTTTGTTTCTTGCTAGCTCCCCAAAGGGGGGGCGTCCCCAGAGAGTTATCGCTTTATCTGTTTACTTTTGAAAGAAAGTGCTGCTCATAGTCATCATATGTCCACCCTATCAGAGAAATAGCCATATGTTTTTTACCTATTTCACCTGATAGATTGACATTTGGATTTCGACTGTTTTCGAAAATCAGCTCTCCTGAATGAAGATCATATAGACGGAAAGTAGAATTGCCAATGGTAAGTCCCAACGATGAATTCAAGCTAAAAACAACAGGAACAAGCATCAAATCAGCAGAGTATAGTTGTTCCTCTATCATTGCAATTTCCTGTGCATCAAGTACATCTTTGAGGTTGGGACCTTTGCTTAATTCCGCCTTGGAATAATCTTTTAATATCACCCGATTTAAACTTTGAGCCAGGGCTTCATCATTCAAAAGCTTCTCTCGTATCGTAGAAGATTCAATAAGCTGCTGTTCATTTGTTGAATCTCTGAAAATGATTGTAAAGACTGAATCGGCGAAACTTTCGATATCACTCGTAATTGGAATAATCGCTAATTTAAACGGGAGTTCTGATTTATTTTGATAACTTTTATTTACATATAAATTTGAACCGCACCCGGTTACGACAAAAAGCACGAAAATCAAATAAAAAAGTTTTGGTAGCTTAGCCATTGTCAACTCTTTTTTATTATCGGATATCTCACGGGCCTCCCGGCCCGATTCCCTCCTGAGAACCACCAGCCTGTGCCGATGTGCTGTATCGGGGTGACCGTTTCCCGTCATACAGCTCGAACAGTTCTCAAAACAATTCTTGCAGGGCTGTCCGGCAGAAAGTGCAGGTAACAGCTTTGATTCCTGCGACTTTCTTAATCTAGTGAAGAACTCTATAATTTGAGATTATAATCATCAAATGAATTCTTAAAGGTGAAATCACTTCCAACTTGGATTCCCTGTGAATCGAGAATGACGGCTTGATGCTTTTATATAGCTGGATCTATACCAATAATAGTTTTATCAGCAATAAAGTGCCGTTTGATCTGCAGTGCTTTGTAACTCATAAACTTATCCTTTTCTTTAATCAG
>CAYNUX010000253.1:0-6119 GCA_964400115.1 uncultured Cytophagia bacterium | reverse complement strand
TGGATCTTTTACTCTGGTACCCGGATCTGTTCGCCATATTACATCGAGTTTTCATCCTACATCCCTGGGCCCCCAGAATGCAACCCTGCGCATTTCCAGCAATGATCCCGATGAAAATCCATTATATGTTTCACTGACAGGGACAGGTGTGGAACCAGACCTTGCGGTAACGCCGGTTTCCAAGGATTTTGGGGAAACCCTTGTCGATTCGAGCTCTGCTCATACATTCACGATCGAAAACCAGGGTATTGCAGATCTGATTATTTCGACTGTAACCCTTATAGGTGAACATCACGATCAATTTTCTTTCGCCAACAGCACGGACTCTATGGTCATCTCACCCGGTGATATACAGACCCTTGTTGCAGAATTTCGACCGGATTCAATCGGACTTTTAACCGCGATTTTGCAGATCATTAGCAATGATCCGGATGAACCCCATTGTAATATTGAACTAAAGGGTACCGGTGTGTCTCCGGACATGACTATTTTCCCGGAAGCAAAGCATTTTGGTTCTGTATCTGTGGATTCATGCCTGGGGCATGATTTTATTGTCAGCAATACAGGCACCGCAGAGCTCACCCTCGACTCTATAGTGATCACAGGCACAGATTCCGATCAGTTCCATATGGATTCTATCTCTGATATCGTTACCCTGGATCCTGGTGAATCAAAAGAGTTAAACGTTGCGTTTTGTCCTACCAGTCCTGGAGAAAAATCAGCCGGACTTCAAGTTTACAGTAATGCGCCGGCTCTGGAATTCGTTGATGTGAACCTGCTTGGTCTCGGTATCGAGCCCAAAATCGCAATATCGCAAGATGCCATAGACTTTGGATATATGCTGGTCGATTCCAGTGCAAATCAGGCCATCTCGGTTACGAACGAAGGCATGGCTGATCTCATAATTCATTCCGTCTCATTGACAGGGACAGATTCGGGCCAGTTTGCTATCGAGCAACCCATTGAACCTCTCGGACTCGCACCTGGAGATACACATACAATTCGAATCCATTTCAAACCTTCGCGTTGTCATGAAGCGAATGCCGTGTTACGTATCGCAAGTAATGCCGGGCAAAATCCTCTGGATATACCTTTGACGGGGACAGGCGCTGCTCCTGATATCAGGATTTCGCACAGTGAACTGGACTTTGGTACGGTTGGGTCAGAATCTCGTAAAGATAGCTCCATTGTTATCAGCAATACCGGAAATTGGAATCTCGATATCAGCCATCTGATGTTGAGCGGATCGGATACCCTGGATTTTCATTTGACTCATCCCTCACCTTCTCTGACAATTCATCCGGATGATTCCATCGAGATCGTCGTCTCGTTTAGGCCATCAACAATCGGAATGAAAACTTCTCATCTTGAAATCTATAGCAATGATACGGATGACCCACGCTTCGAAATCGCTTTGAGAGGTTTCGCCAATGAGAATCAAGCTCCGGAGCTGATGTATTGTTATCCACAGGACTCGGTGCAAGCAGCACCTGCCAATACCCCCATTCAGTTCAAGATCGTCGATCAAGGGTTTGGATTGGATCCACACTCTTTGCAGGTCTCTGTGGCAGGATCCATGATCATCAAAAACGGTCTCGATCAAACCCATAACAGAGTCACGATCGAATCTCATACCAACAGAATGACAGTCTTTTATTCGCCCGGATCTCCCTTTACCAAAGACTCTGTGACCGTAATGATAGCTTGTTCGGATTTGGCCGTGCCGCCCAATGCGCTGCAGTCCTCCTTTTCATTCAAAACCGATTCCTTTTCCATCGATTTCACTCAGAAAAAAGTGCTGGGACCCGAGGGCGGTCATATGAATGAGCCTCATGACGAGTTTCAAATGAGCGTACCTGAACATGCTTTGACAGATACGATGACACTTGCTACCGGTACAACTGTCAAAGAGATCATGCTTCCTGATGACGTCCATAAAATTGAACCGGATTATTATATGGGACCGGCTGGGTTACAGTTTAGCGATTCAGTCACTATCGGACTCTCCTTTACATATCAGCAACTCTCTGATCATGGACTGAACAGTGCTATGGATTTAGATATCATGCATTTTTCGACACTCTTTGGAGATTGGGAAAAACGCTCGCCGCTATGGGCAGATTCGAATGCTGTTTATCTAAAGACCAAAGACAATGGTCTTTACATCACAGCCACACAGCCGCAACAAATCTTTTCATCTTTAGGGATCACCGGACCGGAAATGGTTATTGTATCTCATCTTTATGAGTTTAGTGTGAATCGGGTACTGACGACGTTTGGCCATCCTCTTGAATACCGCTTTATCTGGGGGGGATGATATGGTCTCTTTGTGGTCCACGGATACGCTGGCAACCCATAGGTGGAGTGAACCCGGGATTTATGAAATCCGGGTCCAGGGCCGTTGTCCCTCTGATACCGGCTTGACAATAGAATCCGAGAACAAAGAAATCCGTGTAGATTATAAAACAGTTGTTACAGATGACAATGTCGGGCCGTCATTGCCTGCCCGGTTTCACTTGCAACAAAACTATCCCAACCCATTCAATCCTTCGACCACCTTTCAATATCACCTTCCGGTCTCTGCTCATGTACATCTTGTGATCCATGATATTCTTGGACAACATCTCAAAACACTCGTGAATAAGAAACTCGGAGCGGGTTATTATGAGATGACCTGGGACGCGACAAATACAGCTGGCGATAAACTTTCCAGCGGAATCTATCTATGTACCTTTCGCGGAGGTGATTATTCCAAAACAATAAAAATGCTCCTTCTGAAATAAAAAAAGGTCAAGCAATAGAATCCTCTATTTTATTCCTTGCATATTATCTGTGCATTATTTAATCTATTTATATACCTTGGAATCGATTCCTCGACTGTCCGGCAGAACAGGCGTAAACGCTGCACCTCCGAGTATACTTTTCAGTTTCGTCATTATTCATCTATCAAGCGATTTTTAGAGAGGTCATCATTATCAACAGAGGAGCCGTATTATGAAACATCTCTTTACCATTATGCTTATTTTGCTTTGCACAACTCTTTATTCACAGGCCTATTACAATGTTAAAGATTACGGGGCGGTCGGAGACGGAGAAGCCCTCGATACCCAGGCCATTCAAAAAGCGATCGATACCTGTCATGAGAACGGCGGAGGAACGGTTTATCTGCCGGCTGGCAGCTATTTGTCGGGAACCCTTTTTTTCAGGGACAATATCATCCTGTTTCTGGATAGCGGTGCCACTCTGTTGGGGAGCACCGATTTGAAGGATTTTCCATCAATGATCCCTGCCTTTCGCTCCTATACGGATGTAAATTACACCGAAAAGAGTCTCATCTATGCTGAAAACGTAGAGAACATTGCCATCATGGGACGCGGAACCATCGATGGTCAGGGCGCAGATGAGGCGTATCAGCTGGAAGGAGGATCCAAAAACTATAAGAAACGTCCCTATATGATTCGCATGATCGAGTGTCAAAATGTGCTTTTGCGGGATGTCAAAATCATCAATTCACCCATGTGGGTACAGCATTATCTGGCCTGTGAAAATGTCAATATCGACGGCATCACCGTGTACAGCAATGTAAATCACAACAATGATGGCATTGACATTGACTGCTGCAACAAGGTGCGCATTTCCAACTGTGAAATCAACAGCGGTGATGACGCGATCGTGCTCAAAGCCACGGCACCCAAAGATTGTGAAAATATTACCATCACCAACTGTGTTCTTTCCAGCTATTGTAATGCCTTTAAATGCGGCACCGAATCCACGGGTGGATTCAAAAACATCACGTTCAGCAACAGCACCATTTACGACACACGTCTCTCCGGCATTGCCCTGGAGATGGTAGATGGTGGTACTATGGATCGCGTTGTTATTTCGGGAATTACCATGAAAGATGTCAAGGGGGGCATTTTTATTCGTTTGGGAAATCGTGCACGTCCCTATTTATCGACCGGCTCTGGCGGAGCCACCCAACAGCAATACGTCCCTGAAGCCGGACTGGAAAAACCTTCTGTAGGCAATCTCGGAAATATCATCATCCGCGATGTGATCGCCACGGGCATCAGCGAGGTAGGATGTTCCATCACCGGTATCCCGGCGCGCTCGGCAGAAAATATCACGCTGGAAAACCTGCGGTTCTCATTTGTGGGCGGCGGTGGCACAGACCTCGTCACCTGGGATGTTCCGGAACAGATCGATCGCTATCCCGAACACAGCATGTTCGGCACCCTGCCAGCGTATGGTTTTTACTGTCGTCATGTCAACAATCTCAAATTTCGCGATATCCAGCTCGACTATGTCGAGTCGGAAGCGCGCCCGGGCATGATGTTCGATGATATCGACCGTCTGGTCCTCGAGGACCTCGATTTAAAAGCACCCTCCAGTGATTATCCGTCGGTGCGATTTCGCGGTGTAAAGAATTTGATAAAATAATAGAAATAGTTTGCTATCGAATTCAATACTTTTTGGTGTCACGAAAAAGCACGATGCACCGGGGATTTCTCCCTGGTGCATCCTCTCGGTCAGGTTCTGAGCCTCCGGGAAGGTTTTATGTTCGTTGATGTACGATTGAAATGATACCGGTTTTTCTTGCGAAATCACGATAATTTTAACAGCACTGCATCTTTTTCATAGTAGTAAAATACAACCTCCTTGCCCTATAAAAAAGACGAGTCGTGTTGGTTATTGTTTCACCAAAAGTACAAGAAAGGTCGAATTTGGAAGGATAACAGGCGTTTCCGGATCAGTGAATCCTTGCATTTTTAATAAAAAATTCCTTCATTATACCATCTGCATCACTAAAACAATTTGTTGCTTCAGTAACCTCAAGAAAGAGATCTGACCAACATACAATTCCTATTCTTGTTGTTGCCCACATCTAATATCATGATTTTCGGAGACCACAGATGACCGATTGGAAAAAACTGTTGCCTGTTTTTGCATTGATCATTTTTTATATTTTTTCTTATTCATTTTCAATCACCGCAATGGCACAAAATCAACAGGAAACCAGTACCCTGACCGACGTCGATGGCAATACCTATAAAACTATAAAAATCGGCGGTCAGTGGTGGATGGCAGAAAATCTTAAAGTAAAACATTATCGAAATGGCGATCCTATACCCTATGTAGAGAGTAAAAAGGATTGGAGTTGTCTTACATCCGGTGCCCATTGTTATTACGACAATAATGGCATCAATATCAAGCCTTATGGTGCGCTGTACAACTGGTATGCGGTCAATGACAGCCGGGGACTTGCTCCGGAAGGCTGGCATATCCCCAGCGATGAGGAATGGCAAGATCTGGTCGAATATTTGGGCGGTATTGAAAATGCTGGCGGTAAACTAAAGGCCGCAGGGTTAGAAATGTGGAAAGATCCGAACATCAAAGCCACAAACGCAAGCGGATTCACGGCTTTACCGGGCGGCTATCGGGATGAGACCGGATATTTCAGCCGCACAGCGTTTTATGCCTTTTTCTGGTCTGCCACCGAGGAAAACTTTTTCCGGTCATGGTATCGTTCTTTGCGCTATTTTTATGCGGATGTGAGCCACTATAAATACCACAAAGGCAGCGGTTTATCTATTCGTTGCGTCAAAGATCGATAAAAATACTCTTCCAAAGACGCAAGGCGACGAGAACAATAAAATAATAATATAAATTTGAAAATCTAACTTTGCACCCTGGCGTGAGAAGGGATATATTTTAATCATTTTTTCTATGAGCTTGAAAGAAATTAGAAAAATCTTATGATGCAATACGTTTATCTGCCCAGAAACTCGTTATCCCTTTGATGTCCCCGTGCGCTCATGGGCATCAAGTCAAACACTATACTGAATTTTAAAAACCATTAGCTTTATATTTTCCGGAGGGTTTTATGCATCACTCAATCAACCGTCGATCATTTTTCAAACAAATCGGCGCAAGTGCCTTGGCCGTCACGGCTACAGGGTTTTCCGGTGCCGTGTCATATGCGCAAAAATCATCATCTGAGCGACCGAATATTATCTTTATCCTCGTGGATGATATGGGGTGGTCGGATTTGGGCTGCTATGGCAGTGAAATTCAGACGCCCAATATTGACAGGCTCGCGGCAAACGGTCTTCGCTTCA
>CAYNUX010000252.1:0-6130 GCA_964400115.1 uncultured Cytophagia bacterium | reverse complement strand
AGAACAAGAACAAGAACAAGAACAAACAAGTGCCATCGAGTCAGAGTGGGGTGATGAGATTCCTCCGGATGAGATGGATTTGGTGCCGACAGAAGAGTTGAGCGTCCTGGAGGAGGATTTACGGCGTACGGGGGGTAACCGTTTTGAAGAAGAGAATCCTTTTCAAAATCATCACATCACCTGGCGCACCAACCTGTCTTTCAGTTTTACCCTGGACAAAAGTGATCCTTTGAAAACCCGTAAAAAGTATTACATGGATATATCCGGTGCAGAATTACAATTAACGCGGAAATGGCGCATCAACTATTCCGCCCACATGGATCTGCTCACGAAAAAGATTTCACACCACCGATTTTCTATCTATCGCGACTTGCACTGCTGGGAAGCGCAGATCAATTGGGTACCTTCGGGCGTGGCCAAACGCATATATTTAAAAATCAGCATCAAGGCTCCCATGCTTCGTGATATCAAGCTCGAAAAGCACGGCGGCCGGAGCAGTGGGCTGGGATATTATTGATTTTGCGATTTGTCTCTCTCTCATAGGGGGGTAAAATCCGGCCTAAATGACCGTACCGTCCGGAATGGAACTGTTTTTAGTCACCACAATAATTCCAGCATTGATATAAACCCCTGAGATGGGCTCTTTTGCTTCCTGAATATTTTTTTCATTGACCAGCCGCACGTTCTTGCCGATTCGGGCATTTTTATCAATGATAGCACGTTTGATGGTGGTGTTTTCTCCGATTCCTATCATGGGAAGCTCTGATGAAGCATTACCCTTGTCTTTCAATGTTTGATAATAATCTGATCCCATAATCAGGGAATCCTGAATCTTGCAGCCGTTTTCAATACGAGAGCGAATACCGAGGATTGAATGGCTGATCTCGGCTTTTTCGATAATACATCCTTCCGAGATCATCGATTTCTGAATATTCGAATCCAGAATTTTGCTTGGAGGTAAAAAACGTTGATGTGTATAAATAGGAGCATATTCATCATAAAATGAAAAAGGCGGTTTCGGATATTTTGTCAGCGCAAGATTTGCATCATAGAATGCCTCGATTGTACCGATATCTTCCCAATATCCTTTAAATAAAAAGGCCTGCACATCCATGTGGTCGGTTGCATTGGGAATGATCTCTTTGCCAAAATCCTGCTCGGACTTGTTTTCGGTTAACAGTTCGATCAATGCTTTTCGGGTAAAAACATAAATCCCCATTGAAGCAATGAATGGCATATCCTTGGCTTTATCCGCTTCCAGTCCCAGAATCTGTGTATCCACTTGCATCGCTTTAAGAGCATCGCCTTTGGGTTTTTCGCTGAATTCAATAACCTTGCCTTTATTGTCAATTTTGACCAGCCCAAAATCGGAAGCGTTTTTATATCCGATAGGGATCACAGACAGGGTAATATCAGCATTGCTTTTTCGATGCTGTTCGATAAAAGACCGATAATCCATACGATAAAGATGATCACCGGAAAGGATCAGAAAAGTATCTACATGGGTTTCAAGAATTGGAGTAAGATATTGCCGTACAGCATCGGCAGTGCCCTGAAACCAATGGGAATGTTCTGGTGTTTGTTGTGCAGCAAGGATTTCCACAAATCCCTCGGAAAAGGGGCTGATCTGGTAAGTACGTGAAACATGTCGGTTAAGAGATGCCGAGTTGAACTGGGTCAGAACATATATTTTTTGTATGGCGCTGTTGAGGCAATTGCTCACGGGAATATCGATAAGCCGGTATTTTCCTGCAAGGGGAACAGCCGGCTTGGCGCGCAGCTGTGTGAGAGGGTGAAGACGGGTTCCTCTGCCTCCACCGAGGATTATTCCAAGTACATTACGCATATCAGCACCTCCATTTAAACTCGGTTTTTCTGAATTATTGTGAAAAGATGTTCATATAAAATTGTTCATATTGAGGAATGATTTTATCATCGGAAAATAGATGTTTGGCGCGCTGACGGGACGCTCTTGCAAATTGCTCCAGTTTGACAGAATCGTTTAATAAAGTCAACACGCTTTCCACCATATGCTCGATGTCACCGACCGGATGTAAAAATCCGGTTTCCCCATCTTGGACAACTTCGGGAATCCCGCCGATGTTCGAACCGACAACCGGGGTCTGACAGCTCATGGCTTCAAGTGCTGCCAGGCCGAAACTCTCTTCGCTGCTGGGAAGCAGAAACAGGTCTGCACAACCCAGCAGATTTTCAATATAATCCTGGGTGCCTAAAAATATGACATGATCGTGCATGCCCAGCTTAACTGCAAGCTCGTGAGCGTTAGGCCGTTCCGGTCCTTCACCGATCAGCAGCAATTTGGCGGGGATTTTTTCCCGTACCCGTGCAAGAATCTCTATCGTGTCTGTTAATCGTTTGACTGTACGAAAATTCGAGGCATGTAAGAGTAGCTTTTCCCCTTTGGGAGCAAAGGTGTCTTTGTTGCAACGCTCTACTCTGCCGCTAAAGCGGTCGGTATCCACAAAATTATGGATTGTCTGGATAGGCTTGCTGAGCTGAAATTCTTTGATACTTTTGTCTCTGAGGTAATTGGAAACAGCGGTAACCCCATCCGATTCTTCTATACTGAACTTGACGGCTTGGTAAAAAGTCGGATCTTTGCCTACCAAAGTAATGTCCGTACCGTGCAATGTGGTCACAATCTTTGGTCCGTTTCCTCTCATCATTTGTTTGGCGAGATAGGCGCTGGTGGCATGTGGAATGGCATAATGTGCGTGAACCACATTGAGCGAATACTCTTTACTCACCTCGATGATTTTTGTGGCCAAACTCAGGTCATAGGGTGGATACTTGAACAAGGGATATGCAGAGACATCTACCTCATGATAAAAAACATTTTCCTGAAATCCGCGTAGCCGAAACGGAGAACTGTATGAAATAAAATGAATTTGATGACCTTTTTGAGCCAATCCCACACCGAGTTCCGTCGCGATCACACCACTACCGCCATGTGTAGGATAACAGATTATCGCTATATTCATATGATTTTTCCCAAAGGTTTATATATCAAAGGACAAAAAAAAAGTGGATAATGCTATTTAATATACCATTATTTTTTAAAGCAATCAACGAAAAGGGAAGAACTTTTATGCCCATTATTTTCTATTGATTGTTTGCAAAAAATTTGCTAACATACAGGTCATTTAATTAGAAAAGGTTATATGTCAGCACAAAAATATATAAGAAATTTTTGCATTATTGCTCATATCGATCATGGAAAGACGACATTATCGGATCGATTGCTGGAGCAGACTGGCACCGTTGACAAGCTCGAGATGAAGGAGCAGCTGCTAGATAGCATGGACCTGGAACGTGAACGAGGCATAACCATCAAAATGCACGCCATTGCTCTGGAATACAAGGCCAAAGACGGGAACAAATATACACTGAATTTAATCGATACACCCGGGCATGTGGATTTTACCTATGAAGTGTCGCGCAGTCTGGCAGCGTGTGAAGGGGCTCTTATCATCGTGGATGCTGCACAGGGTGTGGAAGCACAAACTATGAGCAATCTTTATTTAGCTCTTGAAAATGACCTTGAAATTATTCCGGTGATCAACAAGATCGATCTTCCGAGTGCACAAACCGACCATGTAAAAGAGCAGTTGATGGATATTCTGGGTTGCGCAGAAGAAGAGATCCTTTTGAGCAGTGCCAAGATGGGGTTGGGTATTGAGGACATATTGGAAACAATCGTAAAGCGGGTGCCCGCTCCACAAGGTGATCCTGATGCACCGACCCAGGCACTTATTTTTGATTCCATGTTTAACTCTTATCGTGGTGCAATCGCCAATGTCAGAGTCATGCATGGCATCCTAAAACCTGGAGATGAGATAAAGTTTTTTTCTTCCGGCAAAAAGTTCGAACTGCAAGAGGTGGGTATACTGCGGCTCAAGCAGATAAAGACCGACAGCCTGGCCGCCGGGCAAGTGGGGTATATTGTTCCCGGCGCCAAAGAAGTCAAAGACACCAAGGTAGGTGATACGGTTACCACATTGAAAAATCCGGCCCAATCCCCTCTGCCTGGATATCGTGAAGTAAAGCCTATGGTATTTAGCGGTCTGTTTCCTGCAGTGGCTGAGAATTATGAGGATTTACGGACGGCTCTGGGAAAATTGCAGCTCAATGATAGCTCTTTATTTTTCGAACCTGAAACCTCGACAGCGCTAGGATTCGGATTCCGGGCGGGCTTTCTCGGTTTGTTGCATTTGGAAATCGTACAGGAAAGGTTAGAGCGAGAATACGAGCTCGATCTTGTCATGACTGTTCCCAATGTTGAATTTCATGTATATGATAACTCGGGCAATAAACATATTGTCGATAATCCGGCTCAATTGCCCGATGCAGGTGATGTCGACCATGTCGAGGAACCCTATATAAAATCCAGTATTCTGACTCCAGCCGAATATATCGGTGCAATCATGACGCTTGCCCAGGAACGGCGCGGGATTTATATCAATACCGAATATATCGATAAAGAACGCGCTTATCTTCATTATGAATTTCCTCTGGCAGAGGTGATTTTTGATTTCTACGACAAACTAAAATCCCTCACAAAAGGTTATGCCTCATTTGATTATGAATTTATCGGATTCAGAAAAGGAAATGTCGTCAAGCTCGATCTTTTACTTAATGGTGAAGTGGTTGATGCCTTATCGGTGATCGTTCATAGAGACAAGGCTTATGAATGGGGGAGACGAGTGTGTGAAAAATTAAAAGAGCTCATTCCTCGACAGATGTTCCAGGTGGCAATCCAGGCTTCTGTCGGAAGCCGGGTGATTGCACGTGAAACCGTAAACGCGATGCGAAAGAATGTCACGGCCAAATGCTATGGCGGTGATATTTCGAGAAAACGAAAATTGCTGGAAAAACAAAAAGAAGGAAAAAAGCGGATGAAGCAACTCGGAAAGGTAGAGGTGCCTCAGGAAGCTTTTCTCGCGATACTTAAAGTCTAGATAACTTGCCACCTTTTAGTATGTTCAGCGTCAAGAGGGTATTTTGATCAAAACCAAAGCCCTGAATAAAAATTATCAATCGATTAAAGCTGTAAAACAGCTCGATCTCGAGGTGGAAAAGGAACTTTTCGTTTTTCTTGGCCCCAATGGAGCTGGTAAAACAACCACAATCAAGATGTTGACCGGACTGTTACCTCCCACCAGCGGAGAGATCTCTATCGCGGGGATTGACTTGCTGGCACATCCCCAAAAGGCCAAACAAATCATCGGTCTTGTACCGGAACAGCCCCATTTGTATGAAAAGCTCACTATTGCAGAATATTTGCAGTTGGTTGCCAGTCTGTACCAGGTTCCGGTTGTCGAAGCCAATAGGCGTATGAATATGCTCTTTGAATGGTTCCAGTTAGCTGGCAGAGACCGTGATATGATAGAAGAACTGAGCCATGGTATGAAGCGTAAAGTCGCGCTGATTGGTGCATTGCTCCATGATCCTCAGGTGTTGTTCCTGGACGAGCCAACCATTGGCCTTGATCCACAATCTGCACATATTCTATGGAAATTGCTGCGCGATTTTGTGTCCAGGGGACGCACGGTTTTTATGTCCACTCATATTCTTGAGCTGGCAGAAAAAGTATGTGACCGCATCGCTATCATTCATAAAGGAAAACTTTTGCAGGTGGATTCTTTGGATAGATTGTTTTCAAAGTTTCCACAGGCTGAAAATAATCTGGAACAACTGTTTCTACAGTTGACCGATTCTGACCAGGTTGCTGATTATGGTGCATTATGGGAAAATACAGAGACTGACTCTTGATTTTTATCTTGTTAAAAAGCAAAGCGATTGCTTTTAAAAACTCTTTTATGCATGGATCCACCAGCAAGAAACGGATTCGACGAATCGGCCTGTTGTTTTCATTTTTGCTACCGTTTTTTCTGGTGAAAAGTTATACCGATTTGGTAAGAACCTGGTCTGAAGGAGATTCGTTGAGTACTGTTTGGATGTTTGGTGAGACAAAATTCCTTTTATTGTTTGTTTTGCTGTTTTTGGGGGGGCTTTCCCTTTCGTTACATTTTTATTTTTTATCACCTGACCTGGATTGGTTAAGAGCAAAACCACTTTCATCGCTGTCAATACTCATCATCAAGCTCGT
>CAYNUX010000251.1:0-6178 GCA_964400115.1 uncultured Cytophagia bacterium | reverse complement strand
ATGCCCTATTCCAACACAAAGAGAAAAAATCGAATTCTTGTGGTTAGACCCGACCGTATGGGGGATGTCATTCTCTCCACCCCAACCCTGACAGCATTGCGACAAAAATTTCCGGGTGCTGAAATCGGTATGATGGTCGCTCCTTATACCCAGGATGTCATTGACGGACACCCTGATCTCGATTTTATCATGATTTATGAAGATAAAGTAAAATATCAGGGATTTTTCGGCTTTTGGATGTTGGTAAAAGATCTTCGAAATCAAAACCTTTCACGAATCTATTTGCTTCTTCCACGGTTTCGCCTGGCCCTGGCTGCATTTTTCGCGGGTATTCCTGTGCGGGTTGGAACGGCTTATCGGGCATACTCTTTTTTATTCAATCAGCCAATTAAATTACACCGCAGAAAATCCGGCCAACACGAGGCTGAACTTAATTTACAAATGATTTCGCCCGACGCCACCATGCAGGATTTTGACTTAAAATTCCACATCCCGCAACAGGCTGCTGTCCGAGTACAGTCTCTATTGGACGAGTACAACATAAAATCTCCATTTGTAGTACTACATCCCGGTAGCGGGGGGTCTGCACAAGATTGGCCGTGGCAACGATTCGGACAATTGGCCCATCACATAGGAAAATTGCGCAAAGTTTCCATAGTACTTACAGGGCATGAAAAAGAAAAAGAAATTATTGACAAGATAGAAAATTATTGTGATTATTGTCTTTATCGACTCGATGGGCTTTTGACCATCAAAGAACTCGCTGCGCTCTACAAGAAGGCCGAGGCAGTGGTCGCGAATAGTACAGGGCCTCTACATTTGGCTGTGGCTGTGGGCACTCTTGTAGTGGGACTTTATTGTCCCCTGTTGGCCTGCCACCCCGATCGGTGGGGACCGTACCGCAGGCCGAATTCTGTCATTATGCCAGAGTCTTGTGTGAATCGTCCTGTTAGTGAATCGAGGTGTTTCGAAGAAAATTGTATGGATAATATATCCGTTGAAACGGTGTTATCTAAATTGATGGAAAAGATTGAGGATAAAATATGAGAGAGATCATAGAGTCTCTGAATACATGGGTGGTCTACCTGTTATTATTCGTTGTTGCCTTGGTTGGCTCTACCCTCATTATGTCGATAGCATCTGGGGTTCAATCCATGTCTGAGCGCAAGAAAAAAACCAGGACCCCTTCGCGTTTGGGGTGTCTAGTGGTTTTTATCTTGACCTTAACCGCAATGGTTTTACTCACAACACTGCTCTTTTTACGTTCTTTTCATGTGTTTACGGAAAAGCAGCTTGTCGCCATGATACAGTGTTACCCTGCGCGTGACAGCGATGTAAATTTTGAAATACAACTCAACAGGGTCATTAAAGGCCAACCACAACCTGCCGGAAGATATGAGATCAAAGGCCAGCAATGGGCGGTTGGTGGAAATATAATAAAATGGGAACCCTGGGTTAGTTTTGTGGGTATGGAAACGATGTATCGTCTGAGTCGTTTGGAAGGCAGGTATGTAAAAGCCAGCGATCAGCAAGCAAACCCTCAAACCGTATATTCTCTAACAGAAACCGAAGAAAGCCCTTTTTGGAATTTTATCGATCGATTCGGAGAAAAGCTTCCTTTTATCGATGCCGGATATGGCAATACGACTTTTAATCGGCCTGATTATAATGAAACATTTTATATCTATGTGACTGAAAGCGGTTTTATGGCCCAAAGAAAACGTGAGCCTTAAAGGCCCCACCCACCACTCACGACGACATTGGATCCTGTGACATACCGGGCCTGATCTGATAAAAGAAAATGCAATGCTCCCAGCAAATCCTTTCCTGTCCCAATTTTCCCCACGGGAACCTTGCTGCTTTGCTCGATAATTTCACTATCCGACATTTTTTCATTATCGAATAATCCGGGTGAAATTGTATTAGCCGTGATACCGTGAGAGGCTTCCTGTCGCGCCAGGGATTTGGTTAAAATCAGCACTCCGGTTTTGGCAATAGCATAGGGTACCACATTCGAATAGGCTTGAATTCGATCGGCATTTGCCACACTCAGATTGATGATGCGTCCATATTTTTGTTTTCTCATGGCGGGCAATGCTGATTTACAGCAATAAAAAACACTGTTCAAATTGCTGGCCAGCATGTGATGCCAGTCGTCTACGGTGGTACGATCAAGGGATCGATTTATAAAATCGCCTACACAGTTGATCAGTGCATCAATACGATGGGTTCTATTCAGAATGCTCTCGAATCCGGCTTTAACCTGTGACCAATCGGTTACATCTATTTGGAGGGTTTGGATGGAACTCTGCTCGGGCTCGATGTTTTTTGAAATTTCTTTTGCTGCAGCATGATTTTTTCTATACAGGATGATCAGGTCAGCACCCTGGGCAGCGAGATCGAGGGTTATTGCTTTACCCAAACCTGAATGCCCTCCTGTTATGACGATGACTTTAGATTTCATAGAACAATTCTCATGGTGGTTCCATTTTCGGGCTGTGATTCTTTGATGAAAATTTTTCCCCGGTGATAATCATGGATAATCCTTTGGGTAAAATTGAGCCCCAGGCCCCATCCCCGTTTTTTTGTGCTATATCCGGCTTTAAAGACATCTTTACGTTTATTGGGATGAATACCAATTCCGTTATCTTTGATGTCGATAAAGATCTTGGAAGATTCAGGTATGACACCTGTGGTGATGCGAATGAGCCCTCCTTTACCCCGCATGGCATCCAAGGCGTTGCGTAACAGATTCTCCAGGGCCCACTCGAACAATTCCCTGTTGATCGGAATGGGAGGCAGTTCCTGAAAGTCTTCAACGATTTGTGTCTCTTTGCTCATATGAGGTAAGCGTCTGCGAAAATAATCGATGATATCCCGCAACACAGAATGAATATCCTGGCTCTTGAATTCCGGCTGAGAGCCTATTTGTGAAAATCTCGATGCCACTTTTTCCAAACGTTTGACATCGGAAGCCATATCGGAAGCCATTTCATCCATACGGTCGGGTTGATTCTTGTAAAACTTTATCATTTCTATCCATCCCATAAGTGAAGATATGGGAGTGCCCAACTGATGTGCTGTTTCTTTAGCCATACCCACCCATATATAGGATTGCTCACTCCGGATGATGTTTCGATATCCCAGAAATGCGGCAAGAAGCAGCATGCCCAATGCACTCAATGTGACATAGGGCAGATAAACCAACTGTGTGATCAGGTTCGAATCGCCATAATATAGGTATGAGATGACTTGGTCATTATAGGTGATAGCAACAGGTTTATTTTCCGATGCCATTTTGCGGGTAATGGCCCGAACTTTATTGATGTTTTCTGCAGAAGCATCATCCTCGGCTACTTTGATATTTTTCCATGATATAGGATTGCCATCTGGATCTGTCAATACCAGCGGGAAATTGGTATTGAGAACCACATTCTCAAAATACCATGAAAGGCCCTCTTCTGCTTCTTCATCTGTGGCTACTTTTTGTAGTGTTTGCACCTGACTCTGCAGTACCTGGCGAGCCTCCTGGCGCAGGTCGTGTACTAGTTTTTGTGTCCACAGCAGTATGGCCAGAGCCGTGACCAGCATCAGGATGAAAAAAATTCCGCGCAATGTACCGGAAAACAAATAAAGTTTTTTTCGCCAGTGAAGTGCCATAGCCGATTAATCCAGAGATTTTGGTTTGTTTTGTTTTTTTCGCCAATACCCTATTGTGGCCAGTGCCAATAATAGGATCAATGTGCCGATACTGGTCCACATTCCGATTCTAAAAGTAGAGGAATCGTGTTTAAAGACGATCTCATACTCTCCGGGTTGTAAAAAGATCGACCGTAAAAAATAGTTTGTTTTAAAAATTTTTGTTTCCTGGCCATTGGCATAGGCTTTCCAGCTCGCAGGATAATAGACTTCACTCACGACCAGGACGGTCGGTGATTTGACCGTTGCATTGAATTTTATTTCATGATTTTCAAAGCGAGCCAACTGTATGGAATTGCTGTCAGCCGGTTGTACTTTGAACGGTGGCGTCTCTTCGATAATCGCGGTTTCCCTGGGATCAAAGAGTCCGTCTTTCATGCGATCAAAAATTTGCCGGCGTCCGGTTAAAACCTGAATCGAATTGGCGAAAAAGGCACGAGGCAGCACAGTCGTGTTTTCATACAGCATCTGTTCCTGATTCATAATCAGTCGATATCTGGGATCATTGATCGGCAGATGATTGACCACGAGATATTTAACATTGAGCATATCGAGCATGGCATAGTCAAAATTTCTCCGGCCCTGGGGAATATCTTCCAAAGGTACCGGGACCCAGCGTTGTTGATTGTTCTGCATGGCCAAACGCCAGTATTTGGCGATAAATGAATTCAGCCTTTGGGTGTGCCCCGATTCTTCCATGAAATCCTGATATATTTTTAGCTTGGCGGGTGAATAGCCCGTGATGCTTTGAATCAGGTGGTACATATACCAGTTTGACCCTTTTCGATCGAGAACAGGCAATATCCTATAGATATCTTTATCTTGCTTCATCTGTGTAACAGCAGGGGTCGTTGCAAAATGAGTTTCTTCTTGACCTGCAGGTTGGGGATTCATGATCTTAAAATCAATCAGCCAAAGATCAATGATGACCAGAACCGCCAGCAGCGCTGACAGAATTGTCGTCGATAATTTTTGTTGCAGATACTGAAGAATCAAGAATCCACTGATCAATATAAATGCGAGCGATTTGAACGCGTCTCCCATTGTCAGCAGGTATGCTTGTTGTCTGAGTGCAAAGGTAAGATTGGAACGACTGCTGGCAACCAATTCCAAATATACAGATTTGCCCACCAGCAGGAGTAATGTCAGAAAACCCAGAATACCAGCCCATATCCAGAAATAACGCTTTACCTTGTTGAATTTGGCATCGCGTTCTTTTGATGAAAGGTGTTTGAAATCCAGTATTGCCTGCAAACCAATGCCCGCAAGGATTACCATGGCCAGATCCAGCAGAATGTGAATCATGCTGGGTATTCGAAATTTATCAAAAAAGGGTAAAAAATTGTACATGGGTTTGTAGAGAATCGGAATATGATTGCCAAAAGAGACGATCAGAGAAAAGATTGCGACAATACCGAAAAACCAGGTTTTGTAATTTCTACGCAATAAAAAGGCCAGGCCTGCCAGGAAAAATATGATCACACCAAAATAGAGGGGATAATCTGTGAATGGCATTTTGCCCCAATAGGTTTGTCCCCCGAACCCCATAAAAGCAGGAATGACAAACGTCAACGATTCGATAGGATGGAATGACCAGTTGGAGGCATAGCCGTATTCCAAGCCTCCCCCTTGTGCTCCACCTCGTATCGAGTATTGTTGATATTCATAGAGCGGTAAATAGAGAACCGCTGTCAAAAGTATGCTTGTGGCCAAAGCCACCATAACCATTCCGGCTCCCATCAGGATAAGCTTGAATTCTGTGTGTTTCCGATGCCTGATGATCTCCCACAAGAGGTAAATTCCGACAAAAAGCAAGGTGTAATAGGTCACTTGCACATGGGACCGCATGAGTTGTTGTCCGACAACCAGAGCCAACAGAGCAAAGTATAATAAATTTCGCTGATGTAACAGTTTTCTCACCAGCAGGAAGATAAGGGGAATTAAGGACAAGGCCAATAACTTGGAGTTGTGACCATAGGAAACAAAGGCTACGAATTGGGGTAGCGAGACCACGGCTATCGCTGAAAATATCGCTGCAAATGGAGACAACTTTTGATCCCTTTGCAGCGCATAGATCAGCAATGCAAGCAGGAGAAAATTCAGAAAAATAAAGGTGAAATGAGGATTGGGCAATATGGGATCCAGCCAATGCAATACTTTTTGAAAATGATAATCTATTAAACTCACCACAGGTTTGCGCATCAAACTGGCGTAGGAGGGCATGCCACTAAAGATATAAGGTGTCCAAAACGGAAAATGATCCTGTTCAAATGATTGTTCCACAAAGGGTATAAAGGCATTGGAGGTCATTTGATCGGGAGCTTGAAATGAGAACCCTCCTATTAATACTTTATAGAACAGAATTAAAAGGAGAATAAAAGTTAAACAGAGTACCGTGAGAACAGGATGCCGGGTCACAAAGTTATCTTCCTTTTCGGGAAGGGGTGCTTGTTTTGCGGTTTTTTTTGCCACAACGACC
>CAYNUX010000250.1:0-6180 GCA_964400115.1 uncultured Cytophagia bacterium | reverse complement strand
CTATGGAAACTGCAGCTCAAGTACAAATGTGTTATGATTCTTTTGGTGCAGGATATGCGTTCGATAGGGTGACTGATGATGCTCCCCATGCCAACACTGTTAAGAATCGCGAAGCAATGATTGCATTTTTTCAAGAGACATTGAATCAACCCGGACTTTCCGACGATGAAAAAGTGACTCTTTTTGATCCGCAGGAATTATGGGTCACAGAGTCGGGTCAGGTTCAGCTCACCTTAAAGGGGAAAACCTGCTTTGATCTTATACACACCACAGCTGTCAGTCAACGAAAAGAACTCGAAAAAAAACGACAAGCTCAAAAGAGTGACGTTTTTGTCGATCAGGCAAGGCAACTCTGCGGTTACAGAGAGTTGATCAAACCCCTGAACCGGATCTATCATGGCCGGTATGAAAGGGACGGATACTATATAGAACGTTGGATCATCAGTGGCGAAGGGGATTATCCTGTTCCTTTTTTGCTCTGGAAACCAAAATCAAAAGGTCCGTTTCCTGCGGTGCTGTATCTGCACCCTGAGGGCAAGACGATGCATTCAGCTCCCGGAGAAACTTTGGAACAGCTGGTAAAGGCGGGATATATTGTCGTGACGCCGGATCTGGTTGGCACGGGTGAGATGGGTCCCGGCCGTTTTAGAGGAGATGCGTATTCGTTCAAAGTAGGGACCGGTGCGTATAACTTGTGGTTTGCCGGTATTCAGATTGGACGCAGTTTGGTGGGTGTGCATGCTTCTGATATCAAACGACTGGTCGACTTTATTACCGCTTATGAAACAGTCGATGCGAACCAAATCAGTGCCGTGGCCTTTAAAGATCTTGCACCGGCGCTGGCACATGCTGCGGCGTTTGATACGCGTATCCGACAGCTCGTGCAAATCGAACCCCTGATTTCGTTCTATGCTCTGGTCAATCATGAATACTATGCTCCCGAATGGATACAATCCACGGTTGCCGGTGCCCTGACTGCATATGATTTACCGGATCTCTATCGGGCCATCTTGCCGAGAGATGTGTTGTTGATCAATCCACTCGATCATAATCAGGAAACAGCCAGTGTGATGATGATCGATCAGGAAATGGCTGACCTCCGTCAAAAACCAAATTTTAATCTAAAGCAAGTGGCCAGGGACGAGATCGATCTGATTCTCTCTGACGTTTACAAATGAAACCTTTGAAATACACGGGTGGTTAAAAGCGTTCTAGTTTTCGATACAATGTTTTATTATAAATACAGGAGGTTAGAACGATGCAAACCACCTTAAAAATTGAAGGAATGACGTGTCAACACTGTTCCACCAGAGTGCGCCAGTCTCTGTCTAATGTTCAGGGCGTCCAATCGGTTGATATCGACCTTGCCAAAGGATATGCAAATGTCGAATATGACGAATCGCAAGTAAATCAGACAGCTCTTGACAAGGCTGTTGAAATGGTGGGTTATAAAGTGGTGGAATAGTGCTGTGGCAGAGTTATTAAAGACAACATTGAATTTATCCGGGTTAACCTGTGAGCATTGTGTAAATCGGGTGCAAGAGGTGCTGAACGAGCAGGATGGCATCAACCATGTCAAGGTGTCCCTGGATCCCCAGATTGCAGAGATCGATTATGATCCCCAGGCTGCTGATCCTGAATCATGGATCAGCGCGGTCAAAGCGGCGGGTTACGACGCTTCATTCGATGCAAATTTCAAGACCGACACTCGACCTGTTCCTGGTAAAGCCCTCGAATTTCAGCAAGCTACTGACAGTATCCAGTTTGCAGTGGAGGGAATGACCTGTGTCAACTGTGTTCGGGCGGTCGAAGAACGATTATCCGAATTGCCGGGGGTCGATCGGGCCGTTGTCAATTTGGCTAATGAAAATGCCCGGGTATCTTATGACCCGGCTATGGTGGACCCGGAATCTTTGTTCAAGGCCGTCAAAGATGCAGGTTATAAAGCCAAAAAGGTTCGCACGCTGCAGGATGAGCAAGAAACAGAACGTCAGGCTCGTAAATGGATGGTCTATACAGCGATTCTTGCTGTGCCGGTCGCTTTGTTGACCTGGTTTCAGGATGCTGTACCCCTGTCAACACAAACCGTAAACTGGATCACGCTGGTATTGGCCACTGCGATTCAGTTTACCGCAGGATGGGTTTTTTATCGGGGTGCATACCATGCCTTGAAAAATCGCAATGCCAATATGGACGTCCTGGTCGCGCTGGGGATTTCAGCCGCTTATGGCTATAGCGTACTCACGGTATTGTTTCCCGGTACGTTTCACCACCAAATGCACTTTTTCGAGGCTGCCGCGTTGCTTATCCTGTTCGTCCGTTTTGGCAAATGGATGGAAGGGCGGGCGCGGGGTAAAGCCTATGATACCCTGAAATCCCTCATCCAATTGAGTGCTGATCATGCCAATCGCATCATCGATGACAAGGAAGAGCGCATAGCGGCCTCAAAAGTAGAGACAGGGGATCTCTTGCGTGTGCGTGCGGGTGAAAAAATTCCTATAGATGGAAAAGTGGTGTCTGGCAGGTCACTGGTCAACGAAGCCATGATTACCGGAGAATCGTTGCCTGTTGAAAAACAACCGGGTGACACTGTCACCGGTGCCACGATCAATCAGTCGGGCGTGCTGACCATTAAAGCTACCCGTGTCGGCCACGATACGGTTTTGGCCCATATCATTGAAATGGTTGAAGAAGCACAGGCAGACAGAGCCCCTATTCAACGCTTTGCCGATGCGGTTTCCAATGTCTTTGTTCCCATTGTGGTTGCCATCTCTTTGATCACTTTTATTGTCTGGTATCTGCTTTTATCTGCCAGCTTTGTTTTCAGCTTTACCGCAGCCATCGCCGTATTGGTCATTGCCTGTCCCTGTGCACTCGGCCTCGCGACGCCTACAGCGATAATGGTGGGATCGGGAATGGGATTGAATCGAGGGGTGCTCGTCAAACGCGCCTCTGCGCTGGAAGCTCTCGCCCGTGTTGATGCCGTTTTGCTCGATAAAACAGGAACCATCACCACCGGCAAGCTCACCCTCAATACCATTGTTCCGGTACATAAAGATTATGCAGAGAATGATCTTTTGTCACTGTCAGCTTCTCTGGAACAAGCTTCTTCACATCCGGTCGCCCAGGCTATTGTCAAAGCGGCACGATCCAGGGAGCTTGTTCTTGATTCTGTCGCCGAAACGCACGAAGAACCGGGACGCGGATTGAAAGCCATATTAAAGAACAAGCGCTTGCTTGTGGGGAACCGGGAATGGCTCGAGCAACATGATATCGACTTTTTATCTGCAATAGAGGAAAAAACCCTCGCCTTGCAAACAGGCGGAAATACATTGGTTTGGGTTGCACTGGATCAGGACTTTCTCGGCTGGATCGGTGTAGCCGATTCTATAAAACCGACCAGTAAATCGGCTTTACACTTGATGAAAGAGCAAGGTCTGGAACTCGTGCTGTTGACTGGCGATCGGGAAAATACAGCCTATGGACTGATCAGGGAAAACCAGCTACAAGATTTTTTTAACCGTGTGATCACTCAAGTCAAGCCGCAGGACAAAATTGAAATTGTGCGCGATTATCAGAGACAGGGTAAAACCGTCTGCATGGTCGGTGACGGAATCAATGATGCCCCGGCACTGGCTCAGGCCGAGATTGGTGTGGCCATCGGTTCCGGTACAGATGTGGCCAAAGAAACCGGTGAAATCGTTCTTATGCAGGATGACATTCGACAGGTTCCTCTGGCTATCGATTTGGGTCGTAAAACGCTTGGCAAAATCAAGCAAAACCTGTTTTGGGCATTGATCTACAATGTCGTGGGGATTCCCATTGCTGCCGGTCTGCTTTATCCGATCACAGGATACCTGTTACAGCCCGAGTTCGCCGGGTTGGCAATGGCTTTTTCTTCTGTTTCGGTCGTGAGTAATTCGATCCTGCTCCGAAGAAAAAAGCTATTGTATCCTGAATAAGCGAATCGATCTATTCCCTGAACAATAACAGTTTCATGGATAAGAGGAGTGAATTATGAGAAAGAGAATTCTGGTCACACTTTTATTAACCGGAGTTTTAGGTATGGCAGAGGCACATTCTCCTGAAATGCAAACATCCGAAACAGAAACGGACAAGCTTGCCGTGCTTTGGACAAGTGGTGATCCGGAAGTGGCTCATAAGGTATGCTTGATGTATACCCATGCCGCAAAAAAAAACAACTTTTTTAAAGAGGTGAAACTCGTTATCTGGGGCCCTTCTTCGCGTTTATTGGCTGCCGATAAAGCCGTTCAAGAAAAAGTAAAAAGCATGGCCGATGATGGCGTAACCCTGGTTGCCTGCATTGCTTGTGCTGACTCTTATGGCGTGTCAGATACCTTACGTGATATGGGGATCGAGGTCAAGCCCATGGGCAGACCTTTGACAGATATGCTCAAGCAAGGTTGGAAAGTATTGACGTTTTAAGAATGGATATCCGACGACCCGCAGCGTCATTTTTATTTTGTTTTTTGTAAATAAAACCCTAATTTAAAAATTAACAAACAGCCTCGTGGTTAGTTTAACAAAGGAGAATAAAATGAAAGCAATTCGTGTGACGTTGGCTATGATCTTTGTCATGGGACTCTCTTCTTTTGCAGGCAATCGCCTCAATGCGCAATGGGAAGAGCTTTTTGACGGCAAAACGCTCGATGGCTGGGTTCAACGCAATGGACAGGCCAAATATGAGGTTATTGATGGCATGATCGTCGGCACTTCTGTCAAAGGCGAGCCTAACAGCTTTTTGTGCACGAAAACCGATTATGCCAATTTTATTCTCGATCTTGAATTTTGGGCTGACGATGACATGAATTCCGGTGTTCAGATCCGCAGTCAAAGCCTGGAAGAGTATCGCAATGGCCGGGTGCATGGCTACCAGGTGGAAATCGATCCTTCGGCACGGGCCTGGACCGGCGGAATTTATGATGAAGCACGCCGCGGGTGGCTCTATGATTTGCGCTTTAATGAAGCGGCTCGTAATGCCTATAAGAATGAGCAATGGAATCATTTACATGTCGAAGCCATCGGCGATCATATTCGCACCTGGTTAAATGGGGTGCCTGCTGTCAATTTGATTGACTCTATGACGCCATCCGGATTTATCGCCTTGCAAGTCCATAGTCGTCCTGAAAGTGGCATCCAGGTCAAATGGCGTAATATTCGCATCATCGATTTGGGAACGCTGGAAGAGTTTCCTCCTTTGGTCGAAAAAAAGAAATAGTGAATTTGTTGCTCACGCCTAATCAGGATGACAAGAATGAACAGAATCCTCGTCTTTCTCGTATGTTCATGGTCTCTGTTGTGGGCTCAGATTTCACAGTGGGCCAAATACGAGCCCGCCTTTCAAAGCGATAAATCCTATGAAAATCCGATCTATGATGTAGATCAGTTCAAAAGCACATTTATTTCACCCTCGGGGCGAGAAAAAATCATTCATGGGTTTTGGGATGGTGACAAAACATGGCGAGTACGTTTTATGCCTGACGAGATCGGGACGTGGACGTTTAGCACCGTTTGCTGTGATAAAAAGAATGCCGGGCTATATGCACAGAATGGGTCTTTCGAGTGCTTCCCCAACGATCATTCGATCATTCGTTGATTCTGGTCTATATCCCCGATGCCATGACGGTGAGATTATTTAATCCGTTACGCATTTCATATGCTGCCACGTGGTTTGACCCGGTTTCTGGCGAAAAAAATGCTAAAAGTATCGTATCGAATCACAGTCCTATGGTGTTTGTACAAAACGAAAAACACGACAGAATTTTAATTTTACAAAAACAACAGTAGACGATCAGAACTGTGGTGTTGTAATTCAACTTTGAATAGTCATTTAAATCGAGGAGAAATTCATGTCAACAAAGGTAACCGTGGGTAAACAAGAATATTTTCCGGACATTGAAAAGATCCAATATGAAGGCCCTGAGTCTAAAAATCCGTTGGCATTCAAATATTACGAGCCAGACAGGGTCATCGCAGGAAAACCCATGAAAGATCACTTTCGATTCGCCATAGCCTATTGGCACACCTTTTGTGGAACCGGAGAAGATCCGTTTGGCCCCGGCACGCAGTATTTTCCATGGCTCGATGGTGATGATCCCATGCAAGTGGCAAAGAATAAACTGGATGCTGCTTTTGAATTTATCACCAAGCTGGGCGTGG
>CAYNUX010000249.1:0-6183 GCA_964400115.1 uncultured Cytophagia bacterium | reverse complement strand
GAGGATAACAACACCCGTCATATCCTGGAAGTAAATGCCAAAAAAATCCAGTTTCTCGATCTTAAAGCCCAGGTCGAAAAAGATGAGGTTTATATCAGTTCCGAAGATGCCCCTGTTGGTGATTTGGTTCGAGTAAAATTCGGGCAAGAGGATCAAGAGATTCCGCCTACTGATTTTGATTTTGGTTATCAGGATTTAAAAATATAGGAGCTTTTTCATGTTAAAGAAAAAACGAATTTGTCGATTTTGCGAGGAAGGAATCGAATACATTGATTTCAAGGATGATAAACGTCTGTCCCGCTTTACCACAGAACAAGGTAAAATCATTCCCAGACGGACTTCGGGCACTTGTGCAAAACATCAACGCCAATTAACCCGTGCGATTAAAATTGCCAGAGAATTAGCATTGATTCCCTATGTTTCTGAAATGACAAAATAATTAAAGCAGGCAGGAAATAGACATGAAAATCATATTAAAGCAAGATTTGGATAATCTGGGCAAAATAGGTGAAATCGTTGATGTCAAGCCAGGATATGCCCGTAATTATTTGATTCCAAAAGGCTTTGCAATACGCGCCACCCCGTCGGCTCTTCGGATGGTTGAAGAAGAACAAAAGCGCATAACACGCCATCTTGAAAAAGAAAAAGACCAAGCCCAGGTACGTGCAGATGAATTGTCCAAAGTTTCTGTCACGGCCACTGTACAGGTCGGAGAAGAAGATAAAGTATTTGGATCTGTAACGAACCAGGATATCGCCAATCTGCTCAAGGATGCAGGACACGAGGTCGATCGTAAAAAGATTGTGCTGGAGGAACCCCTGAAAGCGCTTGGTGTTTACGATGTACCTGTAAAATTGCATCCTCAGGTAGAAGCAACAATCAAAGTATGGGTGGTACGAGAATAGCTTGTCTATCCTCTCACAAAAAAATTATTTTTTTCTTTCGTCTTTTCTGACGATTCAATATCTTTAACGTCGAGAACCATGATCCGGCCAAAAGACGTCGTTGATTCCATAAAGAGGGGAAACCAATGGAAAAGCAGTATCCGGCTTGTTTAAAATGCCAGCAAGGTGTACTCATACCACTCTCTGATTATGGACGGGAGGGAGCCTCTATAATGTACAAGGCCTGGGTGTGTACAAACCCGGATTGCGGATTTAACATCCGTATCGATAATGGTGAAATCAGTCGTGGCCGAGAAATCAAAGAATCGACCAAATAACTGTTTTGTCGCTATTTTTTTTGCAGCACGCGTTAATTGGTGTGATGTTGGGGCTGCTGGTAAGGGTGGGGACATTTCCACCCTTTTTCATTTGCAGGGATTGCCTCTATGGCTAAACCGCGTATTTTAAATCAAAAACATGAAAAGCCCACATTTTGGGCGCGTTATAAACTAAAAATAGCCTCTACCCTATTGGCCATTTTTATCTGGTTTTTGGTCGTTACCGGGGGAACGTTTACTCATATCGTAACCATTCCCATTACAACGCCTCAAAATTCTGCAACGCATATCATCACGAACGAGATTCCCAAGCTGGCTCGAATACGTGTACGTGGCAATGGCACCTCGTTGCTGGGGTTTTTAATATTTCGTGAAGCAAACTTGTTTCTGGACTTTTCCTGGCAGGTCGGCACCATTGAAATGCATCCGGATAAAGACAATGTGCTGGTTACCGGAAATGCCAAAAATCTCAATGTTCTGGAACTGATTTCCCCCAAGACCATTGTTTTGAATATCGAAGAACTGGTGGAAAAAGATGTGCCGGTAAAACCAGGCTTTACACTTAAAACACAACCCGGCTATACGATTGTGGGTGATATTGAGCTAACCCCGCCCCGTGTAAAAGTCAGGGGAGCAAAACCAATTGTCGACACCTGTCAGTATGTCGAAACCGAATCTGCCTCCTGGGATCACCTAAAACGGCCTTTGCGTAAACGTATCGATCTCAAAGAGCCTCCTTTTAAAACCCTGATATTGCTCGAAAGTAAAGTCCAGGTGTTTGCTGATATACAAAAATTGATGGAGAGACAAATCGAACGGATTCCAATCAAAGTCACAAATCTTCCGGCTCAGACCAAAGCTATTGTTGTCCCCTCTACTCTTTCATTGGTCATTGAAGGAGGTGTGAATGTGGTCTCAAAAACTACCGCCGAAGATATTGTGGCGACAATAGATTACCAGAAATACAAAGAACCCCAGGAGACACCCTTTCCGGTCTCAATCGAACCTCTGCCGGAAATCAGATTCAGAGACATCAAGCCTCAGAGATTTAAAATTGTTCTCGAACGAGAATAGAAAGACAGAATGTTAGTATTAGGATTAGAAACATCTTGTGATGAAACGAGTGCAGCTGTTGTCGACACAAATCGCACGCTGTCTAATATAATTGCCACTCAAACAGAGCATATAGAGTTTGGAGGTGTCGTTCCGGAATTCGCTTCACGGGCTCACATCAGGCAATTGCCTGCCATCGTTCGCATGGCGCGACAAAAAGCAGGCATTGAATTTAGCGACCTCGATGGCTGTGCCGTAACATATGGTCCGGGTCTGGCAGGTTCTTTGCTTATCGGACTTTTGTTTTGTAAAGGGATTGCCAAAAGCCTGAATATCCCGTGGATTGGCATCAATCACCTGGAAGGCCACATTATGGCTGTGGCCGCAGAAAAAGAGCCCCCGGATTTTCCCTACCTTGCACTCGTGGCTTCGGGAGGCCATACCCTGCTGGTAAAGGTCGATAAACCTCTGCAATACAAGATTGTCGGACGTACCATTGATGATGCTGCCGGAGAAGCGTTCGATAAAACCGCCAAGATTTTGGGGCTGGGCTATCCCGGAGGCCCCGCAATCGAACGTCATGCAAAAACAGGGGATCCTCTGGCTATAGCCTTTCCCAGAGCAATGCTCGACAAGGATCATTTGGATTTCAGCTTTAGCGGTCTCAAAACCGCTGTGCTCTATTATGCACAAGCCTTATCGATTCAAGAGAGACGTGATAAAATCAATGATATGGCAGCCAGCTTTCAGCAAGCAGTTATAGATATCCTGGTAGGAAAAAGCATGAGAGCCTTACAACGTTTTAAGATAAAAAATTTCATTTTGGCTGGGGGAGTTGCCCGCAATTCGACTCTGCGAAATGCTTTTTCGCGTGTATGCACAGAAAATCAAATCAATTTCAGGGTGCCTACCCCGGAACTCTGTACTGACAATGCCGCCATGATCGCACGCGTCGGACAAATTCGCCTGCAACAAGGAGAATTTTCTCCCAATCATCTGGATGTTAAACCCAATCTTTCCTTGTAGGAACAATTCCTTGGGATAGCAGTTGCACCATAAAGCAAGATCACTAGAGAAGAATTATGCAAAATCTGGATCTTATCTGGCAATTTTCAGCACCCACCTGGCTTGTATTAATGCTGGCTTTAGTTGCAATCTTTGCCGCAATATTTTATTATCGGCAGACCAATCCGGTGGTCAGCCGACCCTTGCAAATCACGCTGACTATTCTGCGTGCCTTTGCATTGTTGCTGGTGCTTTTGGTTATTTATGAATGGATGCTAGGCTGGCAATATTATCAAAAGGATCCGCCGGTTATTGCGGTGGCAATAGACAATTCGGCCAGTATGAGTATAACTGATTTGGATGGTCCCCGACCCACGAAAATCGACTCGATTATCAAAACCCTGTATCAACACTCATGGAATGACCTGAAACTTTATTTTTACACTTTTGGCAATACGGTTGAACCGTTGTCAGACCCCCAGGATTCACTGCATTACAGGCAGGATGGAACAAACATTAGTGCGGCGTTGCAAGAACTTTATGCGCAGCATGTCCATGAAAATCTCAATGGTATTATCCTGGTTACTGATGGAAACTATAACCAGGGCAATAATCCGGTACGTACTGCAGCTGAGCAGGGCCTACCGGTTTATCCTGTCGGTGTTGGTTCTCCCCAAGCCATGCCTGATTTATCCATTTCCGATTTGCAGTTCAACGCCTTTACGTATGTTGGTGAAGAAACTTCACTTAAAGTTTCAATTTCTAATCAGGGTTTCACCCATCAGAACAGCCAGATTGAACTATCAGCCGGGGATTCGGTGCTTGTCACAAAGCCGATACGGTTTTCCTCATCACCGTCAGATCAAACCATGGACATTCGTCTGGTCCTCAATAAACCCGGACGCCACAAAATCGTTGTTCGATTGAATTCGTTCGACAAAGAATTGACTGCGGTAAACAACCAGCAAACTTTTTATATCAACGTTCTAAAGTCCCGGATAAAAATCCTCCTTATTGCAGGAATGCCATCTCCGGAGGTCTCTTTTATCCGCAATCTTTTGCAGAACAAAGAGCGCTATCAGATTTCTGTTATCGTACAACGACCAGACGGTCAGTTTTTCGACCCGGATCAGTCATTGCCAAACCTCGATGAAATCGACATGTTTTTGCTCTATGCATATCCAAATCACCAGAGTTCGGACGAATTATTTCAACAAATAAAAAAGCAGATCGAACAGCACCCTGTTGCCTTTTTTACTCATCCCAATTCTGATACGTACAAACTGGAATCCATAACTGCACTACCGGCAGACCAGATTGGCCGCCCGTCGTCCCCCACTAATATCTATGCAACCCCGACATCCATGGGGAGTACTCACCCTATACTTTTTCTGGAGGCGCAAGAGGATTCCCGAATACCTGATTGGGCAGAGCTACCTCCGATATTTAACAGCCATCCTGGTGTACAGCCCAAGTCTGATGCAATTGTCTTATTAAGTGGAAAAACCAGCAGCAACAGACCTCAAGAGTATCCCATAATCATTGCTCGAGAAGGGACAAATAAATCTTTACTGATTGCGGCGCACGATCTGTGGCGGTGGAAATTACTTTTGACCAATAAAGACATCCCGAGCCCGTACGACAACCTCTTTAACAATATGATTCGCTGGTTGGAGACAGAGCACACGGACGATCTCGTTCGTATCGAAGCGATGCAAAATCAATTCAAATTCGGTGAACCGATCACGGCCCGTATCGCTGTCAATAATCCAAATTTTCAGCCCGTGGATAGCGCCAAGGTTTTATGTCAATTGTCACTCGATGGCAGAGTATTGGAAGAAACACTCGCACAACCCCAGGGTAACGGTACTTATACATTTCACTCGACAACAGAACAACCCGGAGATTATCAACTGCGAGCGGTTGCATCGATCCAGGGTCAACATCTGGGTAGCGCTTCGTCGCCCTTTACGGTTGGACAATATAACAAAGAATATAATAAAGTTCGTCTACAAAAGGCGCTCCTGCAAACATTGGCCAAGGAGACAAACGGAGCCTATATAGATTCTCTGGCGAGCATCACCACTCTGGAAGGTAAGAGCCGATTCAGATTAATAAAAAAAGAACAAGAAATTTGGAACCTCGGCTGGACACTCTTAGTTATTATTGCAATACTCTCCATTGAATGGTTTATCCGCAAACAAAAGGGGATGCTCTAAGTACATTCTGTTCAGACACTATCTTACGCAATTCACCCTTTTTGCTTCTATATTTATCAAACAGGTGGTCTATTATTAATCTATAAAAGTATTGCAATTCTTTTTTGAATGGCGTACATTAGCTGTTAAATTTTGCATTGGTTAGAGTTCAACCACACCAAGCAATGATAAAATAAAGATTGATCCCGATGAATCAAAAGTTATTAATTTTTCTGTTCTTTTCATTTCTCGTAATGTCCCAAGTGCAAGCTCAGGTTACGATTTATGGTGGCAAGGGGCTACTTCGTATTCAGGATGCTGAACCTCTGACAGCAGGTCGTTTGGTCATCAATCCCAGTTACATGGGATTTTATACCAGCGAGGGAAACAGCTCTGCCGAAGATCACAATCTTAATATCGGTCTATCTTTGGGCTTGTCGAAAAAATTCGAACTTTTTGCACAAGCGGTTCCTTATCAGGATGACCAAAAGCATGTATGGGGCCCTACAGGAGATACCCGCGTTGGCTTAAAATTTCATCATCCGGCTCCAAACCGATTTTTTCAATGGGGAATATTGGGATTTGCCCGATTTCCTACTGCCATCAATCACAATGTACGGTTTGAACCTTATTCCACCAAAGATCCGGGCTGGGCTTTGATGGGACTCTGGAATTTTGACCTAAAAAACACGGCATCAGCTGTGC
>CAYNUX010000248.1:0-6197 GCA_964400115.1 uncultured Cytophagia bacterium | reverse complement strand
CAGTCTATTGGCAAGTGATTCAACATGCGCGGTTCTGAGGGTTAATACAATGCAGTTCCGGCCTTGGTGATAGTTGTTCAGCACATCATCGATAATTTGCTGATTCCGAAAATCGCTTTCCATGATTTCGGTATATAATTGCTGGATGGATACTTCTTGTTCGTCTTTATCTACCGGAACCCGCAATGAGGTGAAACGGGGAACAATATAATGGTCAAACGGCCTGTTCTCCGCCTGTTTTTTGGGATCGTCTCGGTATCGAATGGGGCCGCAATGCATAAACAAAATCGGATGATGCCCATCTTTTCGTGTCGGCGTTGCAGTCAGGCCATAAACGTATCTGGCATTGGTGGTTTTCAGGATTTGTTCATAGGTGAATGCTGATGCATGGTGGCACTCATCGGCAATGATCATCCCGTAATTTTTCACACATTCCTTAACCTCTCCTTTACGGCTGAGCGATTGCATCACGGCGATATCCACAATGCCACTCAAGGAATTTTTTCCGGAGCCCAATTGGCCGATAGCACTTACCTTCTTTTTTCTGCCCCTTTTCTTGGCTGAGGTGGCGGGCTCTGGCAACGGCTCATTTACAATAAGAAATTCCGACAACCTTTCTTTCCACTGAGACAGAAGGCTGATTTTGTCAACCAAGATGAGCGTATTTACCTTTTTCTCGGCAATTAGCTTAATCGCCACAATGGTTTTGCCAAAAGCGGTTGTGCCTGAAAGTATTCCGTTTCCGTTTTGCAGCAGGTGATTGAGGGCCAAGGATTGTTCCTCTCTAAGTTGGCCGTGGAATTCCACATCAATCCCTCTACCTTCATAGGTTTTATCGATGTACCGAATTTCAGTTCCAAGTTCTTCAAGTTCAGAGACTAATTCAGGTTCACAGCCTCTCGGCAAACACAGGTACTCTTTTGTTTCATCTGCACAGGAGATGACGCGTGGATGTCCATAGGTCGGCAAACGCATGGCTTGCTGTTTGTAAAACATAGGGTTTTTAAAGGAAGCGAGCCGTTTTAACCGATTCATCGCTTTTTGGGAAATTCCAAGCTTTGGTATGAACAACATATTCGCTTTTACGAGTTCGATGCGCTTCGGGAAATCATCTCGCTCTAAATTGATTTTGGTTTTTGAATTTTCCCATGGTTTTTCAGCATCCTCTTCTTCATCCTGTTTCAATACGCCCAATTCATGATCATCGCCCAGCTCGGAAATAACTTCTTCAATCCGGCTTTGAGGCATCCTTTGGATTGTGGATAGAAATGCCCATTGGTCCTTATAGGATTGGAAATGCTCATCGATAAATTCACTATTGGACTTCTCTCTTGCCGTTTTTTGTAACGGCAATGCAATCAAATTACCCAACCCTCCTTTAGGGAGGGTGTCCTGGCTGGGAAACAGTCGGTCATAGGATTTAAATTGTATCTCATGCCTCTTGTTCATGGCAGCGGTAAGCAGGATGGTTCCAAATTTACGTGCCAAGGCAGCGGAAACAGGGGCTTCGAAGAAGAACCATACATGCGCGCCCTTGCCGGAACGTGACCGTTCAATGGCGACAGGAACGGGGAGTTCAATGCAAACCTCCCTGAAAACGGAAATATCGCTTTGCCAGTCTGCTTCGTCAAAATCAACTGCCAAGAAGTGGCATGTTTCATCCGATAACATTGGATAGAGACCCACAACGATGTTTCCTCTCAGATGGTTTTCAATGGCGTTTTCATCCAGGGCGGCATAGTCTTTGTTTTCACATTTGGAACATGAAATTTTCGGCTTCTTGCACACTCCTGCCCGCCATTGATTCAGGCAAACAGGTGCATAGCCGGATGTGCCTTTGTTTTTGTTTTCCCAACGCTTCGCATGAACATCTCTGCGGCCTTTGAAGAGGGACATAAAAAGATGGATCTTGGCGTTAGAATCCGACGTATTGTCAACCAATGAATTGTTATAATGATTTTTATTCTCGCTACGAGGTGTTTTATCAATGTTTTTTAATACTTCAGGAATCTTTTTAGGTGGCTCGGACGCTTTTAGTTTAAGTTGAGCCCTTAAGCGGCTATTTTCTGTTTTTAGTCGCTTTACCTCTTCCAATAAAGCGGTATATTTTCCGTGCAATTCCTGATAATTCATAACAATTTCCATGGATCATGTGCAGACCAATTCGAAATGGTTGCCTTTACTGTGTGGCACAGGCGCGCCAAATAGACAGAGAGAATTGAGATATGAGCATTTTTAATGCAGTGGTAGAGCCCCAAAAGTTACCTTCAGGCGCCCGATTCTATCGATGTGCGCTTCAGGTCAACCCCTTTGCATATCTCGTACGCCATAGGAATACAACTGTATTCAGGAATGAGGAGGAATACAATGTAGCGATGGTGTCCGCATGTAAAGGGGTAGGAGTCAAGGTGGTTGCCATCACTGATCATCAACGTTGCAATACCGGGCAATCGCTGGCCGAAGCATTGCGGGCCGCCGGCATTATCGTATTTCCCGGAGCAGAGGTGGAAACCAAAGAGGGAGTTCACATGTTACTCCTTTTCGAACCGAATGATTCATGGGATCGGTGTAATGGTATTTTGGGTGATTGCGGTATCCATGACCAGTCCCATCCACCGGCAACCATCAAATATGATGTGCATGAGATTTTGAAAGAGTCCGCCCGATGGAGATGTATATGCGTTGCTGCCCACGTTGCGAGTAAAAAAGGATTGCTGCAGGTTTTGGACAATCAGGCCCGCATGGCAGTCTGGAAATCAAAGCACCTGCTGGCTTGTTCACTTCCCGGTCCAGTGGAAGACGCTCCCCCGAATTTCAGGCCGATTTTGCTTAATAAAAACGAAGACTATTATTGCGATCGGCCGGTTGCGGTAATCAACGTTCAGGACGTATCGAGCCCTGAAGATTTGGAAAAACCCGGCGCTTCCTGCTGGATAAAAATGTCGAACGTCACCCTTGAAGGCTTAAGGCAGGCTTTCCTTGATCCGATTTCAAGAATACGGCTTGCCGGCGACCCATTGCCGGAAGAGCATACCGAGTTCATTGCCATAACTTGGCAGGGCGGGTTTTTAGATGGTGAGGCCATTCACTTCAATGAGAATTTGAATGTAATCATCGGAGGACGGGGAACCGGCAAATCAACTATTGTCGAAAGTATCCGATTTGTTCTTGGTTTTGAACCTTTGGGCGAAGATGCTCTTAAATCTCACAATGGCATTATTCGCCAGGTGCTCCGAAGCGGCACCAAGGTTTCCATTCTGGTTCGTTCCTATCATCCAGACAAGCGCCAGTATATTTTTGAACGAACGATTCCAAATCCCCCGGTAGTCAAAGACGAGGCCGGCAAAGTACTCAATTTGACACCCGCGGATGTGGTTCCTCAAACAGAAATTTTTGGGCAACGAGAAATCTTGGAGCTCACAAAAAGCAGGGATAAACTCACCAGACTTCTGGGTCGGTTTGTTGAGCAGGACGCTGAAATCGCTAAGCGAAAAAACAGCATCCGTCGGCAGTTGGAGCGTTCACGAGCCCGCTTGCTCGAAACGCAAAAGGAGCTTGCCCAAATTGAGGAGCGCCTGGCAAAGCTGCCGGCCCTTGAAGAGACCCTGCGGCGCTTTCAGGACGTCGGGCTTGAGGAAAAGTTGAAGGAACAAAGTCTTTTGCTACGGGAAGAAAGAGTGCTTAAAACAGCGGAAGGGCGGATTAAGCCTTTTGAAGAAGGAAGTAATGAACTTCGCCAATCCGTCCCGATTGATTGCGCTTTCATTTCTGAAAAAGCATTGCAAGCCCTACCTGGAAAGGCAATTTTAAGTGAAGCGAACGATATCCTTCACCAATTGGCCGATGACATGAAACAAATCTTAGTAGAAATGGATCTGGCTATTGACAAAGCGCAAACGGGGTTGGCGGAGATTCGCCACAAATGGGAAAAGCGCAAGGCGTTCGTTATGGAAGCGTATCAGGCTATTTTGCGTGACCTGCAAAAATCAAAAATCGATGGTGAAGAATTCATCCACCTGCGACAACAAATTGAGGAATTACGGCCCCTTAAAGAAAGGCAAGTGTTTTTGGATCGCGACGCCAAAGCCCATGAGTCGGAGCGGCGAAACCTGCTCTCCGAATGGGAGGACGTAAAAGCCGAAGAGTTTCTAAACATCGCACGTGCCGCGAAAAAGGTCAGTAAAAAACTTGAAGGACGGGTTTTTGTGGATGTGGCGGCAGGCGGCAATCGGGAGTCGCTGATTCAGCTTTTGAGGGATCAAATCGGCGGGCGTCTATCCGAGGCGATTGAAACATTGACAAAATGTACAAATTTCTCACTCCCGGTTTTTGCTTCAGCCTGTAGAGAGGGCAAGGAGGCGCTTTCGAGTATATTCAGCATTCCACCCAGTCAGGCCGAACGTATTGCACAGGCCCACCCCGATATTTTGATGCAAATCGAGGAATTGGAATTGCCGCCCACCACAGCTATTAAACTAAATGTCGCCGCTGACGACCAGCCGCCCATGTGGCAGGCGCTTGAGGATCTTTCCACGGGCCAGAAGGCGACTGCGGTGCTTCTGCTCTTGCTTCTGGAGTCCAATGCGCCATTAATTGTGGACCAGCCTGAAGACGATTTGGACAATCGTTTTATTTCCGATGTTATTGTTAAAAAAATGAAGAATGAAAAACGACGCCGGCAATTCATTTTCACCACCCATAATGCAAATATTCCCGTACTGGGGGACGCCGAGCTGATCGTGGGATTGACCGCTTCCGGGGAAGCCGGAGAGGGAAAAGCCAAACTCTCCGAAGAATATATGGGCTCCATCGATACACAGGCTGTTCGTGAAATGGTGGAAGAGGTACTGGAGGGAGGAAAAGACGCGTTTGAAATGCGACGCTTAAAATATGGCTTCTAAGGAATGAAGATATGACCAAAACAGAGCTGTTGGAACTATTAAAAAATGGGGAAAATTCCGGGGTCGAGTTCAAGCGTGACACCATTGATAACCGGGCTCTGGCCAAAGAACTGGTTGCTTTTGCCAACCTGCGGGGTGGGCGTCTTGTTCTGGGCGTCGATGATGACGGGAGCGTTATCGGTGTTACCAGGGACCGTCTGGAAGAATGGGTGATGACCGCTTGCAGGGATAAAATACGGCCCGAGTTGATTCCCTATTATGAAATCATCCGCGATGTGGAACCTGGAAGGGATGTGGCAGTTATACAGGTTGATCGCGGATGGGCGGTCCATCATTTGTGGCACCACAACCACAGGACGTATTATATCCGTGTGGGAACTCTGAGCCGAGAAGCCAGTGCCGAAGAGCTGGAGCGATTGTTTCAACAGCGTGGCACGTTCCGTTTGGAGTTGCGCGGTGTATCCGGATCTTCCGCAGAGAACTTTGATTATCGCCGGTTAAAGGACTATTTCCAGCGTATTCGTTCCCAAGAGACACCCAAAACCGATGATGCTTATAGCTGGCAAAACTTACTCATCAATACGGAATTTCTGATTGAAGAGGAGGACAGAAATCCGGCCACTGTCGCAGGTTTGTTGCTTTTTTGCGCCAATCCGAACCGATTCCTGCCGCAAGCGGGTATCGATGCGGTCGCCTATCCCGGCAAAGTGAAAGATTATGCCGCCAAGGAACGGTTGTCCATACGCGGTCCGATGACCGCGCTTTTAGCGGAAGACAGGGTTGTTGAGAACGGGCTCGTCGAACAGGCGGTGGAATTTGTAAGGCGGAATACCCAAGTTGCCGCTGTGCTTGAAGACGGATCAAGACGCGAGCAGACATGGACATACCCGGAAGAGGCGGTAAGGGAATCCCTCGTCAATGCCCTTGTTCATCGTGACTATTTATTGTCCGGTACCACGGTGGAATTGTCCATTTATGAGGACCGATTGGAGGTGATATCTCCGGGTCGCCTTCCAAATGGCATCACCCCCCAGCGGATGATTACAGGCTGCCGTTCGGCTCGGAATCAATTGCTCAAGGACGTCATGAGAGACTATGGCTATCTTGAACATATGGGCATGGGCGTGCCTCGAAAAATCGTTAAAAGTATGAAGCGGCATAACGGAACAATGCCGGATTTAATCGAAGATGAAGAGCTTTTCACCCTACGGCTTTGGAGGGAATGAGGATAACGCGAGCCCCCTTCCGGCATGGCTTCAGAGGCGTTGGCGGTCAGGTTCATGATCGTCTTGGAAA
>CAYNUX010000247.1:0-6208 GCA_964400115.1 uncultured Cytophagia bacterium | reverse complement strand
ATCCTTCACCCGGTTTAGGATTGAGTTTTGTGATGTGACCGATGGTCTCTTTGATAATATCGAGATCAACTTGGAGTAACTTGACAAGTTTCTCATATCGCTTATTTTTAAAGTCTTCAAAGAAATCGCGAATGATCATGATTGCCAATTCATGAGGCGATTTTTGAGAAAGGAGTTGGATCAACAAGCATTCCTGCAAATTGCGAGCACCAATACCGGGAGGATCAAAATGTTGGATCGTTGTCAGCACCTTTTCGACGAGTTCAGCATCCTCTTGAATGTTTTCTGCCAAAGTCTCGACGTCAGTGGTCAGATAGCCAACACTATTGATATGCCAAATAATATATTCACCAATGACGGTCTCTTGCTCACCGAGTTTGCTCATATGCAGCTGGCTCATCAAGTGGTCTATAAGGGTTTCTTCATAAACCTCAGGTCTTTCATAAAGATCGGGATTTTTTTCCCGCGGCACGCGCGGTTCAAAATGGTCCTGATCGTTTAAAATCTCTTCCCAATCGATCTCTTCTTTTTCAGCGCTGCTATCTTGATCTTTAGAATCCTTGTCCGCCTGCCGAAGCTCCATTTCAGCGTCTTGCAGTTCCTCCAATTCCTGTTCTTCTTCCAACTCTAAAAGGGGATTGGTTTCCAGCTCTGTTCGGATTCGCTGCTCAAGACTGAGAACCGGCAACTGAAGCAGGGAAGAGAGCAGCACCTGTTGCGGTGACTGCTTTAGCTGCATGCTCAGTTTTTGAGTAATTTGTACCATTGACTCTCTCCTGGTTCGCGGGTTAGTTCTTGTTGTGTCTTTCGATGCCTCTATTCTTTTCGGGCTAATAGGAGGGTCAACCGAATCAACACGCGAATATAAAAACCTTACTTAACGATTCAAAGAAAATTTATCACCCAGATACAATTTTCTTGCTTCAGGGTCATTTGCCAGCATGTCTGCTGTACCAGACCTGAGAACTCTGCCATCGAATAAAAGATAGGCACGGTCCGTAATAGATAATGTTTCATGCACATTGTGGTCAGTAATCAGGACTCCAATACCGCGTTCTTTCAAGCCAGCCACAATCTTTTGGATATCCTCGACCGCTATCGGGTCCACACCGGCAAATGGCTCATCCAACAAAATAAATTTGGGTTCTGTGACCAGTGCACGGCTGATTTCGAGGCGACGACGTTCACCACCCGAAAGCGTATAAGCTTTACTTTTGGCCACATGTGTGATACCGAGCTCCGTGAGTAGGCCATGCGCACGATCCTTGCGTTCTGTTTTGGTCATAGGCATGCTTTCCAATATAGCCAGCACATTTTCCTCAACCGAAAGCTTGCGAAAAATCGATGCCTCCTGTGGCAGATAAGAAATGCCCAGCCGTGCGCGTCGGTACATGGGCAACCGTGTGATATCCTGATCCTGCAAAAAAATCTTACCAGAATTAGGCCGTATCATGCCAGTGATCATGTAAAACGTCGTGGTTTTGCCGGCTCCATTCGGTCCCAAAAGACCGACAACTTCGCCTTGATCAATCCTCAAACTGACGTGATCCACGACACGGCGTTTCCCGTAAATTTTTTCTAACCCTTCACATAAAAGTGTGTTGCCGGAATCAGCCACATTTATTCCTTTGCTACTTTGGAGAGATCTGCGTCAGAGATCAAATCACGGTTGGACATTTTTTCCCGCATTTGGCTCAAAATTTCAGCCATCTCTATTTCTATTTTTTTTATGCTGAATGAAGCAACAGGATAAAAAGCACCTTCCGATGGGCTGGGATCTCCTTTGACCCATACGCGTTCAAGCTCACCGTTTTTTAAATAGATGACAAGTTTGTCGCCAATTATTTTATTAATGCCCCGTTCGGCCTCATCCTCAATTACATAAAAGTAACTTGTGGCCTGGCCTATTACAGCAACCGAATCGACCTCTTGTTCTCGAATCCCGATACTCAGACGCTGTCCGCTCAATAGATTATAGCGGTTGTCCTCTGTTTGCAGAGTATCGACTCGAGTGGCAACAAACGTGCGCCCTCGCACTTCCATCCCTGCAATTTTTGTACCATCCATCAGAATATCGATGGTTTCGCCTATGATAAAATCATCCTTTTGTCTGACGACCGGCTCGTCCAAGAGGTGAACAATATCCAATTCTCTGATGACCTCTAGATAGCGACATGTTGCTATCATCTCATCTCGCTCGATCACTACCTGGTTACTGACTTGCACAGTATCGCCGTCACTAAACATTTCAATAACCTCACCGCGGATGACAAGATCCGGCACACCAAGAGAATCCAGACTCGTAAACTTTGGTTTTCCAGTAACTTGGGCATATGCCTCTTTGAGGTCATAATCCACTTCCGAGCCGGTAAGCTTTAAATTTTGATCATGATCGGTGATCACAACATTTTGTCTGGCAATGACTTGCTCTTCCTGACGTTTATAGGTCATCCATTGGCACGTCAATGTCTTACTTTTATCGACAAGAGTCACATCGCCCGTAGCAACCTGCACCCGAGTGTCACTATCATATTCCATACGATCGGCAAAAATCTCTTTTTGGTCAGTCAGCACATGAACGTGTCCCATAAACACCACAGTTTCATCAGACATATAAAAGAGTGCCTGGTCACATGTCATAATCGCATCGCCTTGCCGAAATCTCACATCTCCGACCAAACGCTGAACCTGTTGCCCATTGATCACCGATCCGAACAAGGTATCGGCCTGAACGAGCTCCAACCGTTCAGGCGGAGCGGGTTCCTGAGCATTTACCGTTCCCAAGAGTGTGCAAAGGATCAGACAAGCATATATTGTCACAGGATGACCCATCATGGATCGTTTTGACCTTTCGGCTCATCAGACACCGAGTCAGGCAGAATTTTGTCTTTTGATGGCCGTTTCCACGCGTTATCCGAAAGATCCACTCCCCGATGTGCTTTACCATGTAAACGGAAAAGCGTATATTCGGTCAATTGTGGATTGGAACGTAATCCCTGCCCATATAATGTATCCTGATCGGCCGTGATGATGGCGACCTCTCTATTTGAAATGATCAATTGGGCCTGTTGATCATAAAACAATTCTTCGGTAAAAAGGGTAATGCCCGTATCAGATTCCACGACAACATTGCCGCTTGCCTGGACGTCATTGCTTTTTTCATCCAATTCACCTTTACGGGCTCTCAGAGTCGATTCAAGACTTTCATTATGACCATAAAAGTCGACTGTAATTCCCTGATCAAAAAAGATTCGTTTTTGATCGTTGTATCTTTTCATATGTCCATATCGCACAATCGCTTCGAGTCTTCCTTTTTTAGTGGCCCGAATGGTTGAATCCCATCCTTCCTGATCAGGCATTTTCACCATTTCAGTCTCTGGAGGTGTTTGCTGCTGTTCGGTGCACGACGCAACAACAAAAAAAAGCATTAGCAATGTGATTTTGCTGTGATTCAACACGGATACCCGGCAATCTCTTGTTCTGTGGGTTGTTTTTTCCATCTTTCATGCATCCAGGCCCATTGGTCCGGATAAGCGCGAATAATACGTTCATAGGCATCCGAGACTCGTTGTGTATTCACGATCAAATCACATTTCTTATCACCAGTTGTTTGTAACTCAATGGGAGGTTCAACAACCAATTCATATCTAAAATCTGGTCTGAGAGCCATAAACATGGGCACGATAGCGATATCGAATTTCTGTGCCAAGGTGACCGGACTGGTGGCGGTGTGTGCCCAGTGATCGAAAAATTTCACAAAAACACCTTGAACACTGGTGTCCTGATCCACCAACAGGGCCAGCGAATAACCATCTTTCAGAGCCCGGATAATTTCCCGGGTATTTTTTCCTCGCGCAATATTAGTGTATCCCGCAGCATTACGGGTATCCACAATCATCTTGTCTAATCTCGGATCATAGGTTGGCTTGGCCACAACCTTGAGTGGATAGCCATTATTGACCAGCCAGGCGCCCATCAGTTCCCAACAGCCGAAATGACCGGTAAGAACGATAACCCCTTTACCATCCCTGGTGGCCTGATCCAGGTACTGGCGGCCTTTGACAGTAACGAGGCGATTCAAACCATCCGGAAGATACTTGGGGATACGTATAGCATCCACGGCAGCAGTAGCCAAAGTCAAAAAGACACCTTTTGCCAGCCGTCTGGACTCACCGGATCTTTCCGGCAACGCCTGGGTCAGATGGCGGATGGTTTTTTCTCGTTCCCTTTTAACTGCGGTAAATGCCAGTCTGGCCAATCCTCTCATTCCGCCGATTGCAACTCTTCTCGGTAACCATCGAATAATCTTTACGACAATCAGAACGAAAGCATAAATGACATTGTTCTTAATACGCTTTTTCAGGGGCTTCATACTCGCGTCGTTCCATTCCTGCTTCAAGAAGATCATGTATATGAATCATGCCAATAGGATGTTGATCGTGATCCACGACTATTAATTGTAAAATATTATAGTGTTCCATGAGCCGCAACGCTTCGATCGAGAGGTATCCCGATGGAATCGTTTTAGGATTAGGATTCAAAATATCCTTGGCAAACAATTCATCTGTCGAACCGGGTTTTTGCCAATGGCGCCGCAAATCACCATCCGTGATAATCCCGATCAAACGATGTTCATCATCAACGACGCACGTTCCGCCAAACCGTTTTTTGGTGATCTCTAGGACAATTTCTCTAAAAGGAGAATCGGCTTTGACAAGGGGCAATTTATCTCCCGAGAACATAATATCATCGACGTTAAGCAGCATTCGTCCCAAAGACCCTCCCGGATGCAAAAAAGCAAAATCTTTTGCCTTAAAGTGACGCTTTTCCAACAGGGCCACCGCCAACGCATCCCCCATGGCCATGGCGGTCGTTGTGCTGGCTGTGGGGGCCAAATCATTAGGGCATGCTTCTTCAGTAACACTAACATCCAGCACGACATCACTTCGAGCAGCGAGTGCGGAACGTATATTCCCTGTCAATGTGATGATGGGCACCCCTATTTGCTTAAACACCGGAAACAAACGGGTAATTTCATCGGTGTTGCCACTCTTTGAGATACAGATCACCAAATCGTGTTTGAGCACCATACCGAGATCGCCATGCACACCCTCGGCGGGATGAAGAAAAATGGCCGAGGTACCGGTACTTGTCAAGGTTGCCGCGATCTTTTTGGCGACCATACCCGACTTGCCAATACCCGTTACAATGACACGACCCGTGCATTGTGAGATCAGCTCTACGGCCCGGACAAACGACTCATCCAGTTGTTCGACCAGACGGGCGATTGCCTTGCTTTCGATGCTCAACACCCTTTTGCCGGCATCTAATATATTTTTACGTTCAGACGTCATTTTTATACACACCAGGCCAGAAAGCTATGCAAGCTCTCTGCGTAATTCATCGATTGCCTTTATTTGCTTTAGTAAACTCTCTAACTTGTGCAGGGGCCACATACTGGCAGCATCACACAAAGCTTCAGAACAATTGGGGTGAGTTTCGATAAAGACGGCCTCGCAACCCGCCGCTACAGCGGCACGGGTAAGAGCGGGAACAAATTCAGGATTTCCACCGGCCGGGTCACTGGATGAAATGCCATAGACGCGAATTGCATGCGTCGGATCTATGACGGTTGGATAACCAAATTCACGCATGATGGAAAGAGACCGCATATCCACAACCAGATTGCGATATCCGAAAAAAGACCCTCGTTCTGTCAAAAGGATCTGTTCATTTCCCTCGCCCTCGATTTTGCGCACCACATTGATCATATCCTGAGGATCGATAAATTGTCCCTTTTTGACATTGATCACCTTTCCTGTCCGGGCAGCTGCCAAAGTAAGGCTGGTTTGCATGCATAAATAGGCCGGGATTTGCAAAACATCCAAGACCTCACCTGCATACTCGGCTTCCCGGGGAGAATGGACATCCGACAATACCGGAACACCGATCTCATCCTTGACTTTTTGCAACATGGCCAACCCCTTTTCCAGGCCGGGTCCTTGAAAAAAAGTCGCTGAGGAACGATTGTCTTTGGTGTAAGACGATTTAAAAACAAACGGCATTCCCAAACGATCAGCGAGCGTCTTGACTCGTTCAGCTACTGTGAGAATGAGATCCTGGCTCTCGATCACGCAAGGGCCGGCGATAAGAGCAATGGGCTGATTTCCACCGATCGTTACATCACCGATATTAATCGTTTTCATTA